>NZ_CAWUDG010000013.1:0-142599 GCF_963920885.1 Anabaena sp. CCY 0017
CAGTTTTTGCGATCGCTTGTTTTTTCTCCGACTTCACAAAATCGCGTTGCTCCCTTTGATGGCGGTAGTACTCAAAGATTAGCAGGAATTGAGCCTTTAGTCATTCCTGGTTTGGCGAATATCCCTCTACTGGGTTCTATATTGTTTCAGCAAGATGTTTTCGTATATTTACTGATAATTTTAGTTGCTGTAAGTTACTATATTTTATTTCACACTAGCTTTGGGTTGACATTACGGGCTGTAGGTGAATATCCCGAAGCTGCTGCTACGACTGGGGTTGCAGTCTCTCAGGTGCGATATTGGGCGGTTATCCTTAGTGGCTGTCTTGCCAGTTTAGGAGGTGCTTATCTGACTTTAGTACAAATACAATTTTTTGCCGAAAATATGAGTGCAGGTAAAGGATTTATTGCGATCGCAGCTTTAATTTTTGGCAGATGGCATCCTATAGGTATTACTCTAACTTGTTTGTTGTTTGGCGCGACAGAAGCTTTATAGTTACGGATTCAAGCCCTGGGTGTGAACATTCCCTATCAGTTTCTCGCCATGTTACCCTATGCGATCGCTTTATTAGCATTACTGGGATTAGCTGGTAAATCTAAACCTCCCCAGGGCTTAGGTGTTCCTTACTCGCCAGAAAATCGCCCAGATTCTCAAATCTAAAATTGCTTCACCCCAAAGCAAAGGAGGCAGTTACTAACCACCTCCTGATCAATTAAAGCTGGGTTGAGAAATGCTTTGATAGTAGCCTAGGAATTCAAAAATATAATTAAGGCTACTCCCAGAATAATCGCTCCACCTCCCAGGATGAATGACCAAAAACGATGGTAACTATTGACAATTGTGCCATTTTCACTCTGAAGTTGGATTAAATCCATCCAAGGCATTATACCCCGGCGAAACCAACCTACAGCCCCGACTTGTTCACCAATCAAGCTTTCTACTCGCTTCATCCCAAATAAGAAGTTACCGATGGGGCCAAAACGGGAGGCGTAACGCAGATAAAGCATCCCGTTACGGTCTTGGATTTTCAAATCGGAACCAAATTTATAACCAGCGTCGCCACGACCAATTAGTGAACCTTCTATTTTTGCGGGTTGTCCGCGTAAAGGACTAGCATAGGGGTCTGACATTAAAGTGAGAATATCAGTTGCTGGTGCTTGGTTGTAGTCGGGAAACATGACAAAGGCTTTGACTAGTATTCCTAACCCTAAGCCGATGAGTGGCGCACCCAATATTAAACCTGGATTGGCGGAAGTTGATAGTAAAATGAAGCCAATTATTAAGCCTGCGAAGAAACCAATAGTTTCCGCACCATATAGCAGCATATCTAAGAAAAAGTTACCGTAAAGCTTCTGCTTATTCAAAGTTTTACCTTCTCCGATGACTCTTCCCATGTCGAACTCGATTGGTAAACCTAACTGTTCCGCATAGGTACTCAATGCACGGACACGTTTACCTGTCAATGGATGAGTAGAATTTAATTCCATCCACCAACCCCAAGGATTAAACATATCCCACAAAAAGACGCGCCCAATTTTTTGGGGGTCAGATGCAACTCGGTAAGCGGTTCCGGTGGAACTTGCGGCTTTATGGTCATAAATACCCAAAGCACGAGTGCCTTCAACTAAACGACTGGGTTCAGGCGATCGCTCTCCTTCTTCTAAAATACCATAGGCAATTTTCACCAAAGCACGGGATAATCCATTGGGGTTCCCTGTGGTTTCGGCGGCGAAGTGGTCAGCAAAGTATTCTCTGGTACGGGAAAGGTACAATAATAAATAAGTGCCAACAATATAAAACACGTAAGCCAGGGAACCAGCAGTTTGCAAAGCATCTTTGATTTTACTATTGCCGCCACGACTCAATCTATTGGCTGTAATATAAATCAGGTAGCAAATCTGCACTAAGGTAGAGGCTACTGTCATCACCGCAAAATCCCAATGCACAACGTGTCCTAATTCATGGGCGTAAACGGTAGCAATTTCATCATCATCCAGGTAAGTGAAAAGTCCCTGACTGACTACTAAACGAGCGCTATTAGGTAAGGAACCGTAGGTAAAAGCCGTGGGGTTTTGGTCGTCAATAATTCCCAAGCGGGGAGTTTTGAGATTTTTATCTTCGCAGATTTGGCGTATAATTTTCGCTGTTTCTGGGCTGAGGCTTTCCACTTCTGCAAACTCTACCCAGCGAGTCTGATAAAGCCAGCGTTGGGTTAAGTCCATGAACCAAGGAGACAGAAAAAAGGCCGCGATATTGAAAATTAAAGTAATGGCGATCGCAAAGAATAACCCTTGCACTGGATTGTCACTACCCACAATTAATACTAAGCTTAAACCCAAGACCAACACCATACCAGACATCAAGGTCATGGTGACACCAGAAGCTAAAGCTAAATTACCGCCTACACCTCCCATCGCTAATTTGACACCAGTAGTAGCCGCACGTCCAGCTTTTTGCATGGGGTTAGACGGTTGAGTGAAAGATTTGCGGGCTTTTTCTGCCCATTTACGAGCCTGTGGGTTTTCACTTACCATTAACTTTTGACAGAGGATTGTGGCTTTTTCAATTTCGCCTGTACCTTGATAAGCTTTCATCAGCCACATCTGCGCTGAAAGATAATCAGAGGAATTTTGGTCAACACAATTACGGCTGAATTGTTCGAGTAATTCCACCGCTTCCTGATAACGTCCTTGTTGAAAGGCTTCTAATCCAGATTGCAATGACATAGTATATTATTGTGGGCAAAGTTTATCCATCAATACTCAATAGATCCAGCCCTTGTCATCAGAATTACGGAAACTTAACAAGTATAATATGGAGAACCTCACCCCCAGCCCCTCTCCTTGATAAGGAGAGGGGAGATAAAGATGTTATTTAATTCAGATTCCTAAGATTGATAGGATGAGGAAAAAGCTCAGTTTTGTAATATGACTATTATTCAAGATACTTCTCCCTTAATTGCGATCGCGCAACAAACCCGCCAAGCTGCTAGTAAATTGGCACTTCTGGACACTGAAGCGAAAAATCAAGCCTTAGAAGCGATCGCGCAAGCTTTAGAATCAGCCAAGGATGAGATACTACAGGCAAATATCGCTGATTGTCAAGCCGCAGATGCTGAGGGAATTGCTAAACCACTGTATAAACGGTTGCAGTTAGATGAACATAAATTAAGAGATGCGATCGCTGGGGTGCGAGATGTGGGTAAACTAGCTGATCCAGTGGGTCAAATGCAGATTCACCGGGAACTTGATACAGGTTTAGTTCTCAAGCGGATAACTTGTCCTTTGGGTGTATTAGGGATTATTTTTGAAGCCCGTCCAGAAGCAGCGATTCAAATTGTTTCCCTGGCGATTAAATCAGGTAACGGTGTAATTCTCAAAGGTGGAAAAGAAGCAATTCGTTCTTGTGAAGCCATAGTTAAAGCCATTAAACAAGGATTATCTCAGACTGCGGTGAACTCAGATGCAGTACAGTTATTAACAACCAGAGAAGAAACCTTAGAACTTTTAAATTTAGATAAATATGTAGATTTAATTATTCCCAGAGGTTCCAACTCCTTTGTGCAGTTTGTCCAGGATAATACCCGCATTCCCGTATTAGGACACGCCGAGGGAATTTGTCATATTTATATAGACAAAGCTGCTGATATTGCCAAAGCCATTAAAGTTACCGTTGATGCTAAAATTCAATATGCCGCAGCTTGTAATGCCATTGAAACTTTGTTAATTCACCAATCAATAGCTGCCGAATTTTTACCGAAAATTGCAGAATCTTTGCAACTAGTTGATGTAGAATTAAGAGGTGGTCAACGCAGCTTAGAAATATTACCAAATATTTTCAAAGCCACAGATACAGACTGGGAAACAGAATACAGTGATTTTATTTTAGCGATTAAAATAGTAGACTCAATAGAAGAGGCGATCGCTCATATTAACGAATATGGTTCCCGTCATACTGAAGCCATCATCACAGAAGATTTAGCAGCCGTAGAAACCTTTTTTGGACTAGTGAATGCAGCCGGAGTATTTCACAATTGTTCTACCCGTTTCGCTGATGGTTTCCGCTACGGATTTGGTGCAGAAGTAGGAATTAGCACCCAACAAATGCCGCCCCGTGGACCAGTCGGATTAGAAGGATTAATTACCTACAAATATCAAATGACTGGTAACGGTCATATTGTCGCCGCATATACTGGAGAAAACGCCCAATCATTTACACATCAAGATTTAGGATAAAAACACCCAAAAACCGGATAATTACAGCAAAATAGCAGAAATCCATCTGCACTTAATAACCTCTTCCCAATACTTAAAAAATACAAACTTAAAATTCAAAAAATAATCTCTCTTCCCTTGGCGTACTTGGCGACTTGGCGGTTCGTCCTCCAACCTCCATTATTCCTGACAACCACCAAAGCAAAACCGAAAAACTTATCATTTTCTTAAGTAATAACATTCGGTACAATACAAAAGCCTCACTTTTTTTCCTCAACATCATGGGTAACACATTCGGACATTTATTTCGCATTACAACATTTGGCGAGTCCCACGGCGGCGGTGTGGGGGTAATAATTGATGGCTGTCCTCCACAACTGGAAATTACAGCCGAAGAAATTCAAGTAGAATTAGACAGAAGACGACCGGGACAAAGTAAAATTACCACACCCCGCAAAGAAGCCGACACTTGCGAAATCCTCTCTGGAGTATTTGCAGGAAAAACCTTGGGAACACCCATAGCCATTATGGTGCGGAATAAAGACACCCGTCCCCAAGACTACGACGAGATGGCGCAAACCTATCGCCCATCCCACGCCGATGCAACTTATGATGCAAAATATGGCATTCGTAATTGGCAAGGTGGCGGCAGGTCATCAGCCCGTGAGACAATAGGTAGAGTTGCAGCTGGTGCGATCGCTAAAAAAATTCTCCGTCAAGTTGCTAATATTGAAATTATCGGTTACGTCAAGCGCATCAAAGACTTAGAAGGCGTAATAGATCCCAACACCGTCACCTTAGAACAAGTCGAAAGCAATATTGTCCGCTGTCCCGATGCGGAATGTTGCGATCGCATGATTGAATTAATAGAACAAATTGGCAGACAAGGTGATTCCATCGGTGGTGTAGTGGAATGCGTCGCCCGGAATGTCCCCAAAGGTTTAGGCGAACCAGTATTTGATAAATTAGAAGCTGATATTGCCAAAGGTGTGATGTCTCTACCCGCTAGTAAAGGCTTTGAAATTGGTTCAGGTTTTGCCGGGACACTACTAACAGGAATTGAACATAACGACGAATTTTATATTGATGAAAATGGAGAAATTCGCACCGTTACCAACCGTTCTGGAGGTATCCAAGGGGGAATTTCCAACGGTGAAAATATAATTTTAAGAGTTGCATTTAAGCCCACAGCCACCATTAGAAAAGAGCAAAAAACAGTTACTAAAGAAGGTGAAGAAACAGTATTAGCAGCCAAAGGAAGACATGATCCTTGTGTTTTACCCCGTGCAGTGCCAATGGTTGAAGCGATGGTAGCATTAGTATTGTGTGACCATTTATTACGCCATCATGGGCAGTGTCAGGTGTTGTAATTGGTCATTCACGATCAGTAAACAAACACAATCAATGTTTGTGCTATAACTCTTATCCTGTAAGGATTATAGATTATTCTGTCGCGCAATTGCGTGATAGAATATGGTAAAAATAAATATCTAAATTTACATTCTGACTAGATATTTTTACTTGCCATTGTTATAGTAGTCTGTAATACATTCTAAAGCGTGTAATAGCAGCTACTGTCAACATGGATAAAGATTATAAAACTCGGCTCAAACATTTTGCTGAACTCAAGTGTAAATACCAAGCAACTCAATATGAAGATTCATCACCTTCTAACTTGCTGTATCTGATTTTGCGAAAAGTTGACTTAGATATTGAACTCAGTGAGTTAGAATTAAATTGGTTGCGAAAACGGAAGCTTTTTGAAACAATTGAAATTATTGAATTAGAAAAGTTTAAGCTGGGAGAACGCAAAAGGCTAGAAATTGAATTTTCTCAACTAAAAACTAAATATAAAGTCTCCAACAACTGGGATACATCAGTAACAAGTTTTTTATATTCTATACTTTGGAAACTTGAAGCAGGAAATAATTTAACTGATTCAGAATTTAAATTATTGCAAGATAATCGACTTACTCAAACCGTCGAAATTGTTCAGGATATGAGACGATTTGCTGCTTTGAAGCAAAAGTATAAAGCCACTAAAGTTCAAGATTCATTCCCTAACAGCCATCTGTATAAAATACTAAATAGACTAGATACAGAAACAAGTTTAACTCAGTCTGAATACCAGTGGCTACTCAATCATAAACTGTCTGAAACGATAGAAATTTTTCAACAACAAGAATCTGCAAGACAAGCTAAATTTACCGAATTAAAGGCTAAGTATCAAGCAAGCCAACACCCAGATAAAGAACTATCCAGTCAACTATATCTAATACTACAAAAACTTGATACAGATACAAAACTCATTGCTTCAGAAATGCACTGGTTGAAGAAACAAAAACTTACAGGAACAATTACCATTGCAGAGGAACTTGAAAAAAAACGAGAATTCACTGCTTTGAAGGTTAAGTATAAAGCAACTAAATACACAGATTTATCATTGAATAGTGATTTATATAACCTGCTTAAAAAGATTGAGACACATCCTCAGCTAAATAAGAGTGATATCAAATATTTAAGGGGAATTAATCTAACTGAAACAATTGAATTTGCCAATCAAAAATATGCTTTTATTTTGAATTCAAGGATAGAATCAGGAGGAGTTCTGAGCGATGGAGAAATTGACTGGCTAAGAAATAATAAATATGAAGATATCATTATTTTAGCCCAAAAAAAGCACTTTGCGATTCTCAAGAAAAAATATGGCTTGATAGATCCTGCATTACCAATGGAGCCATTCTACGAAATTATGCTAAAAATTGAGAAAAAAGAACGCTTAGATCCTGTATTAGTGTTCCAGCTTATAGAAGAAGATTTGTTATCTCATGATGGAAAGATAGCTCGTGCATATTACAGATTAGAAGCAGAATTTTATGAGAGTGAAATGAAACGGACTGGAAATAAATGGAGTATCCCAAATGCTAGTAGTTGTTGGCGTAAAGCAAAAGAACCTGAAGAGGCTTTAAAAATTACAAATTTAGACTTAAATAAAATTAAGGATAATAAGCTAAAATCAGCTATTTCAGTATCTAGAGGTGCAGCCTTTAGAGATATTTATAAATTAGATGATGCAGAAATATGTGCAATGCAAGCCATTGATTATCAACCTGAGACTCATCAACCTTATACTTTAATGGGAGCTATCTGTTATGACAGATATGCGTATGATAAAGGTAATGTTTGGTTTGAAAAAGCTATTAAGCTTGGGGCTGAAACTGAAGATATTGATGCTGAAATTAAAAGAATACTCAAGAATGCCAAGAATGATGACAAACGAGATGAAGCAGCACAGTATCTTTTGAAAAAAGATGCAAAACGCTATGCTTGGGCTAAAGATTATCTCAAAAAGCAGAATACTCAGAAATAAAACCGATATTTTCAATTTTTAAATTGTAGAGATTTTATGTACAATGTCTCTACAATTAAACCTGTTAAATACAAAATTATGTGATAATTTAGCAGTCGGAAGAAACTTTTTTTCCGTCAACATTCCCTTGGCGTTCTTGGCGACTTGGCGGTTCGTTTAAAATTACTTATTAAAACTCAGATATAATTCCTATATATTACAACCTAACGGATATGGAATTTATCACAATATTAGGATTATGTGCTGCCACCTTAACAACCAGCGCCTTCTTACCCCAAATGTGGAAAACATGGCAAAGCAAATCAGCAAAAGATGTATCTTACCTGATGCTGATTACATTTATAAGTGGTCTTTCCTTATGGTTAATATATGGAATTTATTTAAAATCCTTACCGATTATTCTGGCTAACAGCTTCACCTTATTTTTCAACTTCATAATTCTATGGCTTAAAATTAAATATAGATAAACTTGCTCCTAATAAATACCTGTGACATCATCTCTATTTGCCTCTGAACGCCTTCTATTCACCCCCACAACCCCCCACAACGATGCTATACCGCTAATTTTCGCCTTTCCCAACGAGTACACAGTGGGTATTACCAGCCTCGGCTATCAGGTGGTGTGGGCAACTTTAGCCATGCGTGAAGATGTGCAGGTGAGTCGCTTATTTACCGATATTCAAGAACAACTACCGAGAAACCCGGAAATTGTGGGATTTTCTATCTCCTGGGAACTCGATTATGTGAATATTTTAAATTTACTCGAATCTTTAGATATTCCCATCAGGGCTACTTCTCGCAATGATTCCCATCCGATAATTTTTGGTGGTGGCCCTGTTCTCACTGCTAACCCAGAACCTTTTGCCGACTTTTTTGACATCATTTTACTCGGTGACGGGGAAAATCTGCTACCTAATTTTATTGAAACTTATAAAGAAGTCAGAAACGCTTCTAGAGAAATTCAACTCAAAGCTTTGGCGCAAGTACCAGGAATTTATGTTCCTAGTTTGTATGCGGTGGAATATCACGCAAAAGATGGTGAGTTAAAGTCAATCAAGCCAATGTTCCCAGAAATTCCCGCAGTGGTGCAGAAACAGACTTACCGAGGGAATACTTTATCTACATCAACTGTGGTGACAGAAAAAGCCGCATGGGAAAATATTTATATGGTGGAAGTGGTGCGGAGTTGTCCCGAAATGTGCCGCTTTTGTATGGCGAGTTATCTGACTTTACCTTTTAGAACAGCCAGTTTGGAAGAGTCGTTAATTCCCGCTATTGAAAAAGGGTTAGCTGTCACCAACCGCTTGGGGTTATTGGGGGCTTCTGTGACTCAACACCCAGAGTTTGAGGCTTTGTTAGATTATATTAGTCAGCCCAAATACGATGATGTCCGTTTGAGTATTGCCTCGGTGCGAACCAATACCGTAACTGTGCAGCTTGCCGAAACTTTAGCAAAACGAGACACGCGATCGCTTACAATTGCAGTAGAGAGTGGTTCTGAAAAACTCCGCCAAATCGTCAACAAAAAGCTGCATAATGATGAAATCATCCAAGCAGCCATCAATGCCAAGGCTGGAGGATTAAAAGGTTTGAAGCTTTACGGTATGGCAGGTATCCCCGGTGAAGAACCAGAAGATTTAGAGCAAACTGTGGCGATGATGCGGAGTATTAAAAAAGCCGCCCCAGGACTGCGGTTAACCTTTGGATGTAGTACATTTGTTCCCAAAGCACACACGCCATTTCAATGGTTTGGGGTAAATCGCCAAGCCGAAAAGCGGCTACAGATGCTGCAAAAACAGCTAAAACCCCAGGGGATAGAATTTCGCCCAGAAAGCTATAATTGGTCAATTATACAGGCTTTGATATCGAGAGGCGATCGCAGACTGTCCCAACTTCTAGAATTAACCCGTGAATTTGGCGACTCTTTAGGTAGCTACAAACGTGCTTTCAAACAACTCAAAGGGCAAATACCCGATTTAGAGTTTTACGTCCACAGCAATTGGTCAACAGAGCAAATCTTACCTTGGAATCACTTGCAAGGGCCGCTACCACAGTCTACACTACTGAAGCACTTGGCTGAAGCTACCAGTCATTTCAACTCAACCCCCCCAGAACTACAGCCATTAAATGCAAAATACTGCTGAGTACTACTGCGCTTATTGCGGCGAACCAAACTTAACTTTTATCGATTTAAGTGCCGGTTCACAACAATCTTATGTAGAAGATTGTCAAGTTTGCTGTAACCCGAATATTTTGTATGTATCGGTTGATGAAGATACCCTAGATATAGAGATTTCAACTGACTGCGAAAGCTAAATTTTACGTTTTTTCTTTCCATGCTGCAATTTCAACATTCCTCAGTCATTAATGCGCCAGTCGAAGTAGTGTGGAAATTCCACGAAAGACCAGATATTTTACAACTACTCAACCCACCTTGGCAACCGGTGCAAGTAATTCGTCGTGAAGGCGGGCTAGAAGTGGGCGCTATCACTGAATTTCGTTTATTTTTAGGGCTATTACCTTTAACTTGGTTAGCGCGACACACTGAATGTGAAAAAAATCGTTTGTTTATTGACGAACAGATATCTGGCCCTTTTGAAACTTGGGTACATCGACATGAATTCGCCCCAGAAAATGGTAAAACCAAGTTAACTGATGCGGTTTCCTTCTCTATGCCTGGTGGTAGTACAGTTGAATTTGCCAGTGGTTGGCTAATACAAGCCCAATTAGAAGCGATGTTTCGCTATCGCCACCATGTCACTAAACGCGAGTGTGAGTCACGATAAGGGAGTGACAAAGAAGAAACCATCCAAAAAGCTAAAATAATAAACTCTCTCTTCCTTATTTCTCTGTGTACTCTGTGTCTCTGTGGTTCGTTTGCCCTAAGAAATCCATTCGGGTAAATGCGATGGACTTATTCTTTAGCGACTGAAGAGTATTGCCAATAATAACTTAGAGAAAATTTAATTTACTAATTTAGTTGAGGCATTAGTGATATTTTGGAGAGTTAACTCTAACTTATTACGAATCTATATGAGTTGTTGCTTTCCTTTATTAAAAGTTACTATCGACTGTTCTTGAGTTCGCCTAGTCTCAGCAATTTTATTTTCAATTTCCCAGCATCGAACGAAAAACGGAAATAAGCAGCATTACATGAATACTAAAAAAGTTTTTTACCGCTAAAATCCTTAATTTCCTGTTAAGCAGTTAATTGAGGATTTGAAAAGTGAGCTACTACTACCCTTGAAAGAATCCTTACTCAATCAAAATTTTAAGCTTAACCCCGTTTTCTTTTTCAATGATTTTCATGCCCCTACAAACGGTAATTTTTGATGCGGAAGACAAAAGAGTCTTCAATTGCTTTCATATCTTCGACAAAATGTCGGAAGAGTGACCAATAACTGCTGTTCCGATTAACATCATGCCAAAAGTACTCGCTGTCCCAACAACGCAGAGCATAATATGCAAACATATAGAAGGCAACATGACGTTTCATTATGCCGGAATATACCATTAAAGCAACATCCTCATAGAACCCTAGTAGCTCAACCTTTTCCGACCAAGGAAGTTTAGCTAGTTTAGGGTCATTTTCCTCAAGCAAGTCAAGTAATTTTGGAAAAGTTTTACTCTCTCTAAACCGCTTTCGCATTTCCGCGTACTGCTCACTTCGTTTTTGCGCTACCTGGCGTGTGTATTCATAAACGCCCTTGATCAAGGTTAGCAAGGTAATAATTGTTCCTACGATTATCGCAATGTTCCGCCCATCATCTAGTATCAAAGAAATAGGTTCACTCATACAAATCATTATCCATTTTGTTACATTTTTTATTTAATTGTATTTAGTTATTTGTTGAAATTTGCAAGCATTTTATTATAACTTAAATAGTCATAAACCTATAATGTGCAGATTAATTCAATTTTGAGCAAGTATTAATTTTTTCGCAGTAACCTAAAAAAGTTGTGAATTTTATAAATTGTTATGAATGCTCTTGAATTCTCAGGATTTATAAAAGTATTAACTGATTTATTTTTATATTTTCGGAAAGTGATAATATAATCTATGTTTTTATCAGTTAAAAACCATAAGCGATATGCTTATGTACCTCCAATGTTTAATTTTTCCTTATGTTGATGTAGCAAATGATGTATCAATTGAAATTATAAACACATTTAAACTTAACAGCAAGAGTTTAAATAGTAAATTTTTCATGATTACTATTGAAAAAAATAAATACAACGTCTAGAGGACTTTCAGTAAATACCACAATAATTGCCATAGCTATTCCACCCCCATAAATCTTGAGTAGGGAAGAGTGCCTAGCAACTGAATATGTGGCAATACAAAAATATGTAAAACCACATATTGAAACATGAAGAAACTACTGTTATATACTTAAACCTAAGTATTGAAACTATTGGTAAATGACTACATCATTATACAGACTACGAGAAGATACTTATTTCAATGCAACTTAGCCTACTGTCCATAATTCAACATTCTTGAGGGAAAAGCTATGACGAGCGATCGCACAAACATCCACCATGAGCGATCGCTGATAACATAAATATGGAAAATTGTCTTTACTTTTGCTTACATACTTATAGTTAAGTTTATTTCCACTGACCCACTTATATCCTGTTGAGCAATCGAGAAATTTGTAATATTTTTATCCTTCTGTTTCTCCTTATCTTTATCTTTCTCGAAATCACCATCCACATCATCTGGGTTTTGTCCACCAGATAAAAGTTCTTGCTCCACTAAAGTTAGGTCAAAGAGGAACATAGAGTATAAATTTTCATTTTTCATAAATTCATTCCTTAAATCGTATTCATCCCGTTTCTACAGGCGTTGAACTTCCTAAATTAGCAACGGTATTGATTAATTATCTTGATTTTTCAAAGTTTGCCGAGAAACCCACTTCATCACACCAGGAAACAATCGATATAAACCCTGAGAGACATTAGCAGAACCAACCATGACATCTGACTTTTGATGCTGGACTGCATCCCAAATAGCATTCGCCACATCTTCCGGCTTCTCTATTACAGGAGTTTTCAGGACATTATCAAGCTGTTCCCTTCGAGTTTGGATTTCTTGTTCATCCTGTCCTCGAAAAACTGCCCGTTCCATAAAACTACTCTTGATTAAATTCGGATAAATCCCACAAACTTGAATACCTTTTGGTTGTAATTCCGCTTGCAGTGTTTCCGTTAACCCTGTCACAGCAAACTTACTCGTACAGTAGGGAACCATGTAAGCTGTAGGTACTTTACCGCCAATAGAACTAACATTAACTATGGTTCCCCTTCCCCGTTGTAGAAAATGCGGTAACAGGGCATGAATAGTATGAATATATCCCCAAAGGTTAGTGTCTATAACTTCATGCCAATCATCGAGCGAAAATTGTTCTACTGGCCCTGATGCAAATATCCCGGCATTATTTACCAGCACATCGATATCAGCATAATTTTCTAATGCTGCCTGCACTAATATATCTACCTGAGATGGATCTTTGACATCACAAGTTATAGTTAATGGGGCGGGATGACCAAGGTTTTCTATCTCTTGGGATGTGGTGGCTAATGTTTTAGCATGACGGGCTGCAAGGACGAGATTATAACCTTTGCGGGAAAATAAAAGTGCCGTTGATTTGCCGATGCCTTCAGATGCACCTGTAATTAATACTGTGGGAGCCATATTCAGCAATTATAAATATAATACTGTCTTTTAGTTTGGATAATAATACTCACGAAACCTTCTAACTTTCGTTAGATTTTTTATGGCATCTGAAGTTTGATTTTTTGTTCACATTGCCAGTGTTATGACATTTATAAATTATTTGAGCAAAAATTCTCATAATATTTAAAATCTAAAAATTCTCAGAGTTGCGATTCTTCCCAGTATTCCTGATAAATCTGAAAAATTCATCCTTTAGACTTGCTTACACTTTGGCACTAGAGACAGATAGCACTAAATGAGCAGGTAAATACTATAAAAAAGGAAATCTTATTATTGGCTGGAAAATTGATAATGGGAAATTATCCTAATGATGCTACAGAAACCGCCTACAACGGCAAGGATCGTAATGCTTTAAAATTTGGGTTTACGCCTCAATCTGAACTTTGGAATGGTCGCTTGGCGATGATTGGTTTTGTTGCTTACTTACTTTGGGATCTTAATGGCTACAGCGTATTGCGGGAAGTACTGCCGTTCGGTTCCTAATTGTCGGTTGGGGCTGTTGAGAACAAACTAAACAGTATCTTCACCATTATTACCTATTTTCTTAGCTGAATACAGTTTTTGGTGTGGGGAGCATAATGTGTAATAATAGTTAAGTTATTTTAATATTTCTACACAGTTTGGGATGATTGGCACTGCCTAGTGCAGAACGCTTACCACCAAAATTAGTTTCTAGACTAATGTTGAGTGCTTTTCCACAACTATATTCTGAAATTTTCACCTGAATCCTACGCGGAGTAAAAGCGTGTTCCAGTTAGAACAACCACAGTTACCTCAAATCAAAATCGCCACCACGCCAGCAGTGAAAAGTACATCCCCGTTTGGGGGCATTTTCATGGCGATCGCCATTATTAGTATATGGGCTATTAGTCTCGGTTTGTTACTTTATATTGATATATCCCAATTCAAATTCTGGATGTTGTTGCCGATCATCTTTTGGCAAACATTTTTATATACTGGATTATTTATTACTGCTCATGATGCCATGCATGGGGTAGTTTTTCCCAAGAATCCCAAAATTAACCATTTCATTGGCTCATTGTGCCTGTTTCTTTATGGTCTTTTATCCTATCCCAAACTTTTAAAAAAGCATTGGGTACATCACCATAATCCAGCTAGTGAAACAGACCCAGATTTTCATAACGGTAAGCATAAAAACTTTTTTGCTTGGTATTTATATTTTATGAAGGGTTACTGGAGTTGGCTGCAAATTATCACATTAATGATTATCTATAATTTTGTCAAATATATATGGCATCTTCCAGATGATAATCTGACTTATTTCTGGGTAATTCCTTCAATTTTAAGTTCCTTACAATTATTTTATTTTGGAACTTTTCTACCTCACAGTGAACCTGTAGAAGGTTATAAAGAGCCTCACCGTTCCCAAACTATTAGTCGTCCCATTTGGTGGTCATTCATCACTTGTTACCATTTTGGCTACCATTACGAACATCACGAATACCCCCATGTTCCTTGGTGGCAGTTACCAGAAGTTTATAAAATTTCTAAACAGTAATTGTTGTTGCTGGGAATTGAAATGACTGCGAAATTTTAGTGATTACCGATTAGCTGATTAGCCAGCTTTCACGAGTGGGTAACGGCGGACGTAACCACAGATAAGCAAGTGGACCCAGTAGCAGAACAAAAGCTACTATCCCAAAGATTTCGGGACTATACCAGCGACGGCGAGACATATCATCATAAAGCACTGTGGGGAACAACAAGCAGAAAAGACCAAATGCTAAAGTCATACCATGAATGAAGCGATCGCTGCGGAAGTGTTGCCAAAAGTCTCCCCAATTACCAAAAAACACAGCATAGGCCAGCAAGCCAATTGTACTGAAACTCAGAATTATCGCGAACCAGCGAGAATCTAGCAGACTCAAAAAAGCATCCTTTTCTCCAGAAAATGCTTGATTTGGTTCACGAACAGCTAAATATGGTATAAGACCAAGCACACCAGACACCACCGAGGCTAAAGCAAAAGGCCAAAATGGAATCTGTTGCATTCTGCCATCAATGAACAGCACGCTACTGTAAATTAATAGCCAAATACCCACCAAAGAAAATAAGGACAGGATAATGGGATTTATATTCGCCCACTGAAGAGTCAAGAGATTTTTCAGCAGTGCGAGTGTTTCGTCTAAGTGAAACGGCGGCGCTAAAAACACAAGATAGGCAATAAATCCCACCCATAAGATCCACAAAGCCAGTTTTCTCTTCATCAACAAATATTAATTAGTTACTTGCTGATTGTTGCTGATTGGATACTGTCTCTGCATCTGCTTCTGGTAAGGGCGATGGGCTACGCCCCACCTGCGGCGATCGCACTGTTAAATAAATTAAGGGACCGAATAGGGGAATCAATGCGATTAACCAGAACAATGGCTGATTTTTCATCCCCCGACGTGCCATATCATCTCCCAATAGTGCGGGAAATAATAGCGAAAGTAGGCAAAAGTCTAAACTCATCACATGGATGAAGCGGCTAGTTTGCCACTGCTGTACAAAGTTTCCCCAATCTCCTTGTAAACCAGATGCGACTAGAATCGCTGCGCCGATAGTCAAAATAAAACCAGTAATCCGAGAATCTAGTAACTTTAGCCAGAGATTTTTGTTTCCAGAAAACTCCAGATTTGGTTCTCGTAAAGCTAAATAAGGTAATAGCGCAAAAGCACCGACAGCAAAAGAAGCTGTAGCAAATGGCCAAGCGGGGATTTTCTGCCCTCTACCATCAATAAACAAAACGGCACTGTAAATTACAGGCCAGATGCCCATGAGGTTGAATAATGCTATGACTATGGGGTTAATACCTTGCCATTGCCCAACGGAAAGATTTTTAATTAACTCAAATGTATCAGGTTGATCTGGGGGAGCAAAGATAAAAGCATAAGTAAGAAATCCCAGCCATATTAAACCAAAGGCAATTTTTCTGAACATAATTTAAACAATTTAACTAAAAGCGTCTGAGAGGTAATCAGCCGCAGCCGCGACAACTGCGATCGCGCTATCATAATCCAGGCGTGTCGGTCCCAAAACTCCTACACTCCCTACAGGTAGCAAACCCCGGCGATAGGTAGAAGTAATTAAGGTGCAAGTACGTATCGGTTCCAGGGGATTTTCTGTACCAATGCGAACCGTTACCCTGGACTTACCCACATCTTCCGCTTCCGGTTCCTCAAAGATTAATCGCCACAGTTGGTCTTGTTCTTCTTCCAGCAGGTGGATAATTGTCTGTGCTTGCTGTAATTGAGAAAATTCTGGTTGACGCAAAACTTCTGCTACACCCCTAACCATAATTTGGGTTGTAGTTGGTGTCAAATTACGACGAGTTAATTCTGCGACTGAACCTTTCAAGAATTCGCCATAACGTTGGAACGCTTGATCTAAATCACTCCAGTCGAGAGTGGCTAATTCCAATAAACTGCGTCCCCGCAAGTGGGTATTCAAAAAGTTAGAAACAATCTGCAATTCACGATCTATTCCCTCTGGATCAAGTTTTGCTTCTTCCTCGATTGGCGACAAATTCATCACCTTAGAATGGGTCTCATAAGCATCCGTCACCACAATTAGCATAATCTTGTTAGTTTCAATTTGCACTAATTGCAGATGTCGCAAGATTGCTGTGGTGGTTTGCGGCATAGTAATTAAACTAATGCAGCCACTCACAGTGGCTAAAATTTGCGCTGCACCTTGGAGTACGGCTTCTAAACTCCAATCTTCCCAGTGGAGGCGATTTTGTAGCGCCAGTTCTACCTCCTTGGCTAAAACATCCGTGCGCGTCGCGTCTCGCAGACCAGGTGTAATTAACTGGTCAACATAAATCCGATAACCTGAGTCTGAAGGTATTCGTCCAGCAGAGGTGTGTGGCTGGTAAAGTAACCCAGATTTTTCTAACACGCCCATCACATTGCGAATTGTGGCTGAACTCACACCCAAGTCGTACTCATCAACCAAAGCTTTTGAACCTACAGGTTCTGCTGTAGCGATATAGTGACGTACTGTTGCCCAAAGTATATGCTGTTGTCGATTCGTTAACTGGACTTGCATAGGGTATGTTTTGCTGAAGGCAAATTTTGACTAAACTGGGAAAATTTTGGGGATTTAAAAGCCAGATTTTATGAATAATAGTTAATTAATTTAGCAAATTATTTAATTTTGTTGTAAGTACAGTAGGAAAGTGCTGAGTATCAAGCCAAGTAGGGGCGGGTTTACAGATATGTTCGATTATCAATAATTTTAATAAACGCGCCCCTACATCAAGGATCTCAAGTTATCAAGACTGTGATCACTCTTATGAAAACCGCTATGATAGTCAACTTTCCATCTTACGAGACAGGTCAGCATTTTTAAGTATTATTGCATCTTTAGCAGAAAAAAGCTGTATTTAAAATTACTTATTGTTAGACAAAATCCATATATGCAAAATGAGTCAAATCTTAGTGGTGCTAAGAGTCGCGAGTTTTGTTTGCTAGATCCTCAACTGAAAGGGTATTGTGTTCAGAATAGCATTGCTCAGAGGTCAGTATCAGCCGCATCTTCGCAATGCCATCTTTTAGGGGATGATCAAACCGCTAGGCGGAATCATTAGTCCTTGGTATTTAGCCCTTAGTTAACCACACCCAATAGGGGCAGGGAGGGGTATGCAGCCTGAACAACTAATGACTAATATTGGGGAATTGAATCATCCACTACTAGAGAATAGGCATCAATGCCACCCGTAATATTTTTAACATTTGTAAATCCTTGAACCGTTAGCCACTGGCACATTTGGGCAGAGCGAATGCCGTGGTGACATAATACAAGGGTTTCAGCTTGGGGATTGAACATAGTGGGGACTTGATCACCCCATTCCACAAATTCACTCAGGGGGAGGTTGACAAAACCCTCAAGTTTAGCTGCTGCCAGTTCTTGAGGTTCACGTACATCTATTAACTGAATACTTGCATCACCAGAAGACAGACGTTGCGCCAGTTCCTCTACACTAATCTGAGTAATGACTTGACCAGAAGGATTCCCTGTCATGAGATTTTTGTAAACAACCTTATCACCTTTATGGTGACAGAAAATCTTTCTCCTAGCATCAGCATCTATTCCCAGGGAAGTAGTTATAAGAAAATACTGAGACTAGCTTCCTTATCCCTAGCCTCTGGGCTGGCAAATCTAACTGTGTAAAATTTATTTCTGGTGTAGTATGTCTAATGTCAATAGTCAACGCTCATTTATTGGTTTCTTGGTGGCTGGTGCAATCGCACTACTAATCATAGCCGCAGGTTTTTACTGGTTTTTCGCCAAGACTCCGGTGAAGTTATTCGCCTCTACCTCACAGCCCAATGCGGCTATATTCGTATCAAAACTGGCTCCGGTGACGGTTTCGTTGCTGACCAATCCTGAACGCTTACAATCGTTGGAGCGTAAAGGGGAATTCTCACAACTCAAAACCAGTCTCTTGGCTAAAAGTGGTATAGATTACAAACAAGATATTCAGCCTTGGCTAGGAAATGAAATTACCCTCTCCGTGACTACTGTAGATATTGATCGTGATCCAGAGAACGGAAAGCAGCCAGGGTATTTAATGGCACTCGCTACTGAGAAACCAGACAAAAGCCGTGAGTTTTTAGACTTGCTATTTTCTCGCAGGGTATTGGCTGGCGCAAATTTGGCTGTGGAGGAATATGAAGGCGTAAAGCTAATATCTGACGATTCCCAACCACAGCAAGATTCCCTGGCTGGTGCGGTTGTGGATGGCTTTGTTTTATTTGCTAATGATTTGAAGGTGCTGCGAGATGCAATTAATAATGTCCAAGCTCCTGATTTGAATTTGTCCAGTTCGCCCAAATACCAAAAAGCTGCCCAACAATTGCCTAAAGCGTCCTTAGCTACGGCTTTTCTCAATCTTCCCGCCGTGGCAGAATGGCAAGGTTTAGAACTACCAGCAGCAACCTTTGATAGCCAAATTATTTCTTTGTCTTTGAACTCCAAGGGACTGTTAGCAGAAACTAATTTCCTGACTGACTCGGAAATTACGCCCGTTTCTGAACCACTTAGTAAACCTGTCAAGGCGTTAGAATATATACCAGATGGGGCGGGTTTGGTGATTTCCAGTTCTCATTTAGACAATTTGGGTAATAGTGATTTAGCCCAACTCTGGACACAAGTAAAAACGGCTCTCTCTGGTTCTGGAACTGATGTAATTTCTACTGTGGTAAAACCCTTGGCAGAATTGCAAAACAACCAGGGGATAAATTTGGCAGAGGATATCTTTAATTGGGTAAAAGGAGAATATGCCTTAGCTGTGTTACCCCATGCTGGAGAAAGCGCTGCTGATTGGGTGTTTGTGGTGGAAAAACTAGAGGATGTTTCAGAAGGAATTTCTCGTTTAGATGCGATCGCCTCGTCTCATGGACTCAGTATTAGTTCTTTCAACTTGAATCAACAAAAAATCTTTGCTTGGACACAGTTAAATGCTGTAAGTAAAGAAACTGATACTCAAGTACGCCCAGGATTTGCTATTGAGGCCGATGTCCAGGGAGTACACACAACTCTCGGAAATTACGAAATTTTTGCCTCGAATTTGGAAACTTTGAACGAAGTGATCACCAGCAAAAACGATTCGTTGATCAGCGATCGCAATTTCCAAGCTAGTATTGCGGCGATTCCCCAACCCAATCAGGGGTATGTCTATCTCGATTGGACAAAAAGCCAAACTCTGTTAGAGCGTCAATTGCCGATTTTGCCGTTAGTGGAAATAGTGGGTAAACCGTTTTTCCAAAACTTGCGATCGCTCACAATTAGCAGTTATGGTAGCGAGAAAGGATTACTCAAAGGCGGAATATTATTCAGACTTGACCATTGATAGCAAAGGATAGGGATTTGTCCAGTCTCCCCTCTCCTTAGCAAGGAGAGGGGTTGGGGGTGAGGTTCTGTATTTTATTAAATCCACATTCCTAAATTAAAGGTCAAAGTTAATCACCCAACCCGTCTACTAACAAAATGCTGTTGAGTAGATTTAATTCACTAGAGGCGAGAAAATAGCGATCGCTAAAAATAGTCTCCAATTGGCTAAAAACTCTCCGCCCAGCTACAGCAGCCCAAGGAAATGTTTCATATTGGGGAACTACAGGCATAACTAAACCTTGTGGTGTTAAACTTCTTCCTAAAGTTTTCTGCCATGTATCAGGTTCTTCTAACACTTGTTTTGGACTATCATCGTCTGACCTTTTACGCCAAAAATGGGGATAATCAAGGGGAATACTCGCAACAATATTTTGTGTTCTCAAACTTTGGAGTGTGGAATATTCCCAAATCGATTCTTCCTTTTCTCGAATTAAAAGTTGATGTAATTCCTTTGCAGGACGTTTGAGTTTAGGCGGAAACTTGCCATTTTTATCTTGATAAATTACTCTCAGTAATCCTAAAAGTTGTTGGCTATGTTCTTGAATATATTTTCGCCATCCTTCAAAACTGAATTTTTCCTCCGTGCGGCGATGAGACCAGTCTTCCATCCAGAAAGGACCAATACAGGTTAAATAATCAGGAATTACTAAAGCGGCATTTTCTAAAGATGGTAATAATCGGCTTGAACTTCTAGATACAGCTTTGATCAAGGCTTCCAAAGTAGCATAATCTACATAAGACTTAGCCATTCTATCAACTGTATTCCCCTTTAATGTAAATTGGGCAAAGATTTGTCGTGTTAACATCTCTGCTTTTTTGACAATACCTTTTTCCTCTTCCGATTGATGATCATAGACAAAAACTCGTGCTTCTTGCAAAAAACTCCAGACATCATCAGACATTAAATTCAACAATTCCTCATCCCCAACTGACCCCACCGGCACTAAAGCCAGGCGCTGGTTTTTTAGTCCTGCATCCCCTTTAATCCTGGTGTGAATTGTCGAACGTAGCATCATCAATAAAGTTAATAAATCACTAGATTGACGTAACCAGCGCCTTGAGTTGTCAATATCTTCCTCTACAACAAAACCATCATTAATCAGCATTACTAATCGCCTGGCTTTATCATCTCCAGAAACTAGCGTTTTTGTCTCTGGATCTGTATACATCCCTCGACCTCGATAAATGAGTTGGGCGACTTCCATCAAAGCAGCTTCTATGTTAAATCTAGGAATTGCGGCAATAATCCAATCAGTTTTGGGAAAAGAAACACCTCTAGCCCCTGAAGAAGTCATTAAAAAAACGCGGATTTTATCTCTTTTTTCTTCCTGGACTAATTCTAATCGCTTGTTAGGCGGTACACTTTGATCTAAAATTGCCACTTCAGGACTTTGACAAAGAGCATTTTTACACCCTATCAATTTCTGCTTTAATTTACGCAGAAAGGTTTTATTTTGGGCAAAGAAAATTAATTGTTCTGCCCCTGCTTTTAACCCGCGTTCAATTTCTTTGTAGGCATTATCTAATAATTGTTCATCTAATGTAGCTCGTATTGCTTGACGAATTTGTTGTTGAATATTTGTTTTGATCAGCTTCGGTATGATTGGTGAAAGGCGGATACTATATTCAATATTAAGTTGAGAAGCCGGATAGCTATTAGTCATGATATGTAATGCTGGGTATTTTCTCAACCCAATTTTGATATCAGTACCCGTAACGCGAAATGGCGCTTCCCCTTGCGTCGGACTAATTAATACTTTATCAGGGGCAGAATCGCCAGAATTAAGATAACTATTCAGGACTATTTCATTACTTAAAGAAGCATCAGCAATAATCAGAATTACTTTAAACGGTGATTGAGTCCCTTCAAAAGATTCAATAAACTGTTGCTGCAACCAATCTGCTAGTTTATGAACAAATAACGCCCCTGCACCATCACCAGCCAATTCATCCACCATTGCAATGATAGTAGGGATTCTGGCTGCAAAGTTGCGGCGTTCTTGTTGTCCTGGTTTGGTATGAGCTTTTTTAGCAAATAAATTTCCTAAACCATCAATTGTAGTTGTTTTATCAAGGTGTCGATAACCTTGAATTGCTGCTGTCATCACCAGATGATTTACTTGGGGATTGTGTTCTAATAATTTGCGGGCGGAACTAGCAAGAGTGCGGAATACACCGGGACGACGTATTGATTCTACGCTGTCTTCTCGTTCATTGCGAGGACGTTTAAAGCGGCTAGAAGTGACTACGTTACAATAAATTTCGTGTTCCTGTTCAGGTGTTAAGAAAACGGTACTACAATCAGGATGATTCAGTTCTGCAATCCCATCTACAACAACTGCACTATCTACACGGCGCTGTTTTCTACGTTTTTGCTTCACTTCTTCTTCGTACCATTTAGGCGCTGAGGCAATTAAATTGGCATTAGTAGTGATGGTTAATATATCGCGATGATTTTCATCTTTTTTGGCAAGTTTAGAGGTAACATCCCCATTAATCACCACTCGTGGACTGAGATAAATAAACATAAAACCTTCTGACTGTGCTTCTAGAAATTTAATCACAGCCGTGGTTTTACCAATTCCTGGATTTCCTTCTAAAGCAATGACATTCAGCCTTCCAGTTTGGGCAGATTTAAGACCGGTAATGACTGCACTTTCATGGATTGTTCGCAGGGGAATTTGTTCTGGTAGGTGTTTAAAGATGGATTGAAAATGAACCAGAGGACTACTACCAAAGAATTTATGCAGCGATTCTGTTGTTTCAATATTGGCGATCGCATCCTGCTGAGAAAATTCTTGCATAGGGTTGTAGAAACCTGTCACCTGTTCTGTAAATTGGTAGTGCAGTGACGTTTCTGAATTGGGTTTTTGCCTGAGTTGCTTGGCTTGGCGCTCAAAATCCGAGGGAAGCGATCGCACCAATTTATTAAAGGCTACACGAATTTCTGTTGACAGTGCATCCGGTTGGTCATCTAGTTTGCGGGTGTGACGATATGCTTCTCCTAGAGATGTCATCAACTGAGTTCTAGGATTTGGTTCTGATTCTTCAAAAAAATGGGCAGCAATACTTTCACAGCCATTGGAGGTAATAGCGATCGCTCTAGCACTACAACCACCCTCTAACCGTCCTTGTTTTCTTAACAAATTTATCAGACGCTCAGTATAAGATGAAGCTTGACACAACTTAAACAAAGGTTTATCCAAACCACTGAAAGCTGCTAGGTGATTTTTCAGACTTGACGAAAACAAAAATTCCCCACCTTCCACCTCCGCACAAACCCTAGAAAAAACACCTCGTGAATCAATATAACGAGCATAACGGCTCATTTCCTCCCGATGAGCAGCTTCTGTGGTAAAGTCTGCCAATTTTACCGGTGCATTATAAGAAAACTCCAAACACAGAAGGAAATGCTCAAATTTTTGTCTGGTATTCTTTCCACTCGATAACCAAAGCAAAAAATCTGCTCTTGCTGGTTGTCCTGTTGTGACTAATCCTAAATCTGGTTGTCCAGGGAGATTAAAAGCCGCCTTAAATTCCTGTGCTGTTTTTTCTTTTTCCGCTTCACGTTGCATCTGCTGTCCCGGAAGCAGCAACGGACACCAAATAGCTGCCAACTGCGGCTGACGGACTGCTACATACTTGAGACATTCCCGCATTGCTGTCCAGCCTAACCCATAGCCCAATCCCAGCAGATGACGCACCATAGAGCCAACCCATGCTTGAGCATTTGGATCGGTCAACTTCAGAGTTTTCACCAACTGGCTATCAATGTCTGCATTCTTTACCTCTTGCCAAGGTTTCAGAAGCGGATGTTGATCACTAAGTAACTTTTGATGAATCAAATTTTGCAGAACTCCGCGTTTGACAGCAATTTCAAACACCTGTCCCCATATAGATGCTTGTTCTAAAAATGAAATTTGCTTAACTTCCTGTCCCATAAAACTAATCCAAATCGTTAAAAATAGAACAATTGATATTACAGCAATTTCCAGGTAAATGAACCACACTTTAAAATCTCACGCAAAGGCGCAAAGACGCAAAGGAAGAAGGAAATACATCAACAATAGTGTGGTCTAAATGTGTGAAAATTGCTGTAAAAACTGAAAATGTGAACCTTGCAGAACCCTTCTCAGGAAAACGAGCCAACCAAAACCACTCCTTCTTCTTTCTCTGTGTCCTCTGCGCCTCTGCGGTATGCGCTACGCGCACGCTACGCGAACGTTAAAAAAAATTGACTTTGATAAAAAATTGGGTTACTTAACCCAAAATGATATTACTTCCTGCGGTGCAGAACCTGAGAAATATGAGTCAATAAAGCCGGATAGCTGAGATACACCTTACCTTTGCGCCGAGTATGCAATACTTCCACCTCTCCCGCCGCCTCAACAGTATTTGGTGATATCCAACGAAAAGGATCTAAAACGGGAATCAGTTGTCCTTGCTTCTCACCACATTCCGCCTCAATAAAATGTAACCCCCGTAAAACAGAAATTAAGCAAGGATTAACAGGAGAATTTTGCTCTGCATTGACAAGATGTTGGCGAGCGCGTTCTGTCCAAGTAATATCACTTACCCGTTGGTCAGACACTAGAAAATAGACACAAAAACCAGACTGTGGCCGTTCTTGTTCTTGAACTGCAAACAGTGTCGCAAAAGTGTAAACCGGAATTACATCTCGCACCCGAACTGTTTCTACAGAATGCAGAAAATTAGTGTGATCTGCTGCGTGTAAAATTTCAAATGCAGCTTCACCTCTACCACGTTTTTGTAATCTTGTCGCTGGGAACACATCCCGCAGCATAGTATAAATATTTAAATCAGGAAAAGTTTGAAAAACATCTTCTAAAAATTCCTTCGGTGTTAAAGCCGAATTGTAATCTGCTGTGCGGTTAAACCTGCGTCCACGATAAGCATGAGACAGCAAAATAATATGTTGACAGCCTTGATTTTTCAGATAACGAATTTCTTCTTGTACTAAGCGTTGCTTTTTCAACTGTTCTGGAGAATCAACAATATCAGACTGGATTCTTTCTGCTTTGAGTTCATAACCAGAAACAGGATTAACTACAGCAGTAGCAATATAACTTTGAGTCAGAAAAAGATAACCTTTATCTTCCGATTTTAATAAAACAGCCTCATTACAAGGACGAGTTGCATAGGAAATTAAACCAATTTTTGGTACTTCTGGCGGTACTGGTGTAGTAATAGCCAAAGGAAAAGCACTTAATAAAGCATTAAAAATATTTCGTTTTATAAATTTAGTACTGTCATTCTGTTTAGCCAAATTGTCGAGAATAACTCCTTGCATTCTGATATTAGTATCTTCAGCTAATATCGCTTCTAAAGTTTGGGCGGCTGCATAAACGTAATTATCACCACTGGTTTCATCAGCAGTTTTACCTTGATCTTGGAGTCGTAGCATTAAGGTAGTAAAATTAGATTTACTACTTTGGTTTAATTTATCAATAATCCGCCATAAACAGCAGTAAACTAATACTGTAAAAGCAGCAACAGCCGCCGCATGATATTGTTTATTTTCTTCACCTCTTTTTTTGTCTTTGGAACGAGTTAAAAGTTTAGCGTCATAATCAATGATGACTGCTGCTGGTAAAATCCATCCTCCAGCATGACGAGCATTGGGAGATAATTCATACTTCCAATCTTTTTCTTCTTTATTAAAAGAGAAAGAGCGAGGAACCCAAATAATTTGCAGCAGTTGTTGGGTTAATAACCTTTGGGCTTGAATTGGATAGCTATCGCCTTTGGTTACTAAATCATGTTCGGAAATATCTGTATTTACATGAACAGAAAATAAAAGCCCCGGTGTTTCTGGAGTATTGCAAATTTCAATATGTTTAAACCATTCTACATTTTCACGGCTAGTTTGAGGAGAACTTTTGAGTAAATCCCTGACTCCTGCTTCTGCTCCTTCTAAACGTGACCATTCAATAATGCTCCGTTTTACACAAATAAATTGTTGGGAAGATTGCTTTTGCACCTGGGAAATAACTTTTTCACCTTTGGTTTGAAGTACATCAATTAAACCAGAAGCAATTGTTTGCATTGAAGACTCACGGTTTCGTAAATCATCTATGACTTGTTGGATATCTGTCTTACCGCCTGCTTTCATCTCTGTGATGATTTTGTCAACAAAATTAGGGAAATCTTCTGCACTTATTCCTTTTTCACCTGGAAGAGGAATAACAATTCTTAAAAATATGAGTTCAGCTAGACGACGACATACTCTCCAGGGGTTTTGGGCTACTGTTTCATCATCTGTTTTTAGTTCTTCTTCAATTTGGTCAAGTCGTGCTAAAAAAGCTGATTTCTGCTTCTCAGGATTATTACCATTAATCCGAAAACGATAACTTACTTCGCGGACTACCCCATAACTAGTTCCTTGTTGATTTCTGGTTTTTTCCTCGAAGATTTGAGTTTCCCATTCCGCCCAAACTGGAAGACAGTAATAGAAAGTTGCTTTATTCAAGTATTCTGATAAATCAAATTCAGCACCAACGCCAAAAGCAGCAGTTAAATCAACGTTGTAACCGACTTCTGTTGCAGATGTTAATAGATTGCTGACGCGATGGACATATTCTGCTAAAAGCTGATGTTTGGGTTGACTATTCGTGGGACTATATTGAGCGATCGCCTCCATAATCCGCAGGGTAATTGTCTGTCTTACCCGTGCTAAGGCTTCATCATCTAAAAAATTAAGAAATCGAGTTAATTGGCTATCTGTTCTATCTCGCTCTGCACGTAAACTATCAATAGCTGCTTCAATATCATCTTCATCCCAATCTAGCTGATTCTGCACATAGTCCCTAACTGCACTACACATCCGTTCAAAGTAATCATCAGCATCAATTTGTTCACGAGCCGAAATTACTTTGGCGACACGCTTATTTTTGATATTAGTCTTAGCCTCAGCATCAGGGAAAGCAATCGGCACAAGGTTAGCTGTTTGTGGTTTATTCTGAAAATTAGCACCTGTTTTTTTCGCTAATTGCTGAAGCTGTTGAATCGGTTGATCTAACAACAGTGTTGACAATGAATTTTCTTGAGGTAATGCAGCCTCAATCTCTTGATCAATAACTCTAATTAACTTCTCTACAGCAGCAGATAGCCTAACTGTACTTTTTTCTGTTAAGTTACCACCAACCAGAGACTTAGTTCCAAATCCTGATAATTCCAAATCTTGAATAAACCCGCCACCTTCTTTGGGGTTAAAAGCTTCGTTGAAATCTTTTAATCCAAACAGCCTCCGTAAAACTGCTGAACTACAAAGCCGTAACCGTTGCTTTTGACTATCGAAATCAAACGCCAGCTTGTAGTCAGGATGTAACCCAGTTGTATTTGTTCTATTTTCCTTAGTGGGAATAGATTTAGCTAGTAATTCTACCAGAGTTGCTAGGTCAATAGAAGGTTTAGGTGAGCTTGCCTGAATTTTGGCACTACCAATTTTCTCTGACGACATATTTACTTTATCCTTTACACCAGCCTGTTGACTGCTTCACTTGCTTCAACTATCAAGTTGGAACAAATGGAACCTTTCCCCTACGTAACTTAAGTATAAGTGATTTGTCAAGTTATGGCAGCCCCAGGTATAGTCAGCTACAAAAATATCTGTGGTCAATTGCCACAATTTTCAATAAATTAGACCACCATTTAGAGACATTGTATACAATACTCTACGGAATTTAAAATTCCTTTATGTATTTCATGTACCTGAAAATAGCTGTAATTGTGTAGCTCATCAAGGTAGGAATCGCCATAAACTAAATTCTCCAACGTTTTGTGACATTTTTCTTTGATCCCTACTGTGAAATTTGCCAATTGTCTAAAAATTTATCTGGAATTGTTGCACGATAAAATGTTGTATATATCATCAAGATAAAGCCTGTTGAGATGCTCCTTTATGAAATACCGTCGCCCCCGGCATCATTTTCGAGGTAGCTGGATGGTAGCGATTACTGCCGCCATTACAGCTACACCAGCAATAGCAGCCACATCACATTTTGGGACATTTAGCCTATCACCAGGTTTTGAACCAGCAGCAGGAATAGTGACTGGTCACACAGGTGGTTATTATTCCCTGTCTGAGATTAGCAGACGCGATCGCGATAGAAATCCCTGCGTCGGTTTTGCTGACCCCCAACCAGATCACATTTTGAAGTTGGAAAAAGACTTTGATCGGCTGAACATACAAGTCAACAGTGGCGCGTATGACACCACCCTAGTCATCCAAGGCCCAGACGACAAAACAATACGCTGCGGCGATGACACTGGTACAAACAAAGATGCCAGCTTTGAAGACAAAAACTTTAAAAGTGGTACTTATAAAATTTGGGTAGGTACTTTTAATCCTGGGATGAGGCGTAACTATACTCTAACAGTGCAGCAGAAATAACTCCCCAATCGCCAGAAAAAAAGAACGGGAAAAAGGGATAAAAATTTTGCTCCGAGTCCAATTCCCCCCTACACCCTGTCCCCTGCACCTCTGCCTCTTCCTACTCACCAAATTTCAGAGTTGACCCAGGAACGATATTATGGGAAAGTAGCTCGTTTTGCTTTCCGAGGGTACTATCTCGTGCTATCTAGACTACGTGCTGATTTTCGCATCATATTTGAACGTGACCCGGCTGCCCGTAACTGGTTAGAGGTCTTGTTTTGTTACCCAGGTTTGCAAGCCCTGCTATTCCATCGGCTAGCTCACTGGCTCTACCATATTGGTCTGCCCTTTTTCCCCCGCTTAATTTCTCATACAGCTAGGTTTTTGACAGGAATCGAAATCCATCCAGGCGCAACAATTGGGCTGGGTGTGTTTATCGACCACGGTATGGGCGTAGTAATTGGTGAAACCGCCATAGTGGGGGACTATACCCTAATTTATCAAGGTGTCACCCTTGGGGGAACTGGTAAACAAACCGGCAAGCGCCATCCGACTGTGGGGGAAAATGTCGTAGTTGGAGCTGGTGCAAAGGTGCTGGGCAATATTCAAATTGGTAATAATGTCCGCATTGGTGCAGGGTCAGTTGTTCTCAGGGATGTGCCTACTGATTGCACAGTGGTAGGCGTACCTGGTCGCATTGTCTATCGTTCTGGTGCGCGAGTTGCGCCCCTAGAACACAACAACCTACCAGATTCGGAAGCTGAAGTAATTCGTGCTTTAGTTGATCGAATTGAGTCCTTAGAACAACAAGTCCAAAATCTCCAAAACAATCAGACTTCTCCAAAAACTCATGTTTTAGCCGTTTCTGTAGTTTCTCCTGAAAGTGACTTATTAAAAGATCCTCCTTTGTGTAGCCTCCGAGATAAAGCCATTCAGCAATTTCTTGATGGTGCGGGTATATAGCGGGGATTGGGGAGAATTTTGGACATTTCTGGATCAAAGTATAAATCACGCGATCGCCTCAAACTTGGGGCGTGATGTGATTTTAGCGTTAAAAAACCATACTTTGGCTCATGTGTCGCCAAGTGCTGAATGCTGAGTATAAAACCAGTTTCTCGTAAAACCAAGATGTAAAGGTATCACAAACTTAAAGTTTAGATTGTAAAATGTATGAACCATTTTATGAATTTATTCGGCAAATTTTGCCTGAGTTCACAATTGACTTGAACCTTGTTGAACCACTGCTAGAGTCAAGAAAGGTTTACAAGGGAGAATTTTTGTTCCAAGAAGGTGATTTCTGTAATTTTCTTGGTTTGACACTGAAAGGTTGTCTGAGAACGTTTTTTATCAAAGAAGCAAAAGAGTTTACTCTATTTTTTCACCCTGAACATCAACCACTAGGTGACTACGAAAGTTTCTGCAAGCAATGCCCCGCGTGTTTTTCCTGTCAAGCAATTGAAGACTCTGAGGTACTGCTCGTTAATCATCAGGTATTTCACCTTTTTGAAATAGCACCAGATGGTCAAAAATTTCTTCGACTTCATGCTGAAAACCTTGCGTTTATGCTGCGAGCTAAATTGTTTTCTCTTTTTAGAGATTCTCCTGAAAAGCGTTATCTCGACCTTATTCAAACTGAACCTGAACTTTTGCAGCGCATTCCTCAATACTATTTAGCTTCGTATCTTGGTATTGAGCCAGAATCTCTAAGTCGATTAAAACGAAGAGTCCATAGCCAATCGGTTTCTTAACTTAAGTCAATGCCAACTAGGGGCTTATGAGGTAAATTCGCAATGAAATACTTCAAAAACAAAAATCTGCAATGTTGTTAGAACAAAATAAATCCATTGTCCTGCAAGCCTACGAAGCTTTTGATTTGGGAGATATCGAAAAAGGTAGAGCGTTTGTCGCCCCAAATATTACTGGTTGTGTAATGGGAAGCAATAAACTTCTTGGGGCTAATGCCTTCTTTGAGTATGCACTAATGATGCGTGCGGCTTTTTCAGATGGTCGCCACACTTTTGAAGATGTGATCGCTGAAAGAGACTTAGTTGTCACCCGTGGAACGTTTAGTGGCACTCATTCTGGAGAAATTATGGGTATTCCTCCCACAGGAAAGCTGGTCAAGTTTTCAGTTTTTCATGTTGATCGTGTCATAGATAGCAAAATTTTAGAGCATTGGGGACAAGGTGACACGATGGCGTTAATGCAGCAGTTGGGATCATAACTGCTAAAACAGGAAAAATGATATTGACAAATCCTCTCTCTTTATCGAATGAAACAGCCTTGAGTCCCTAAGTCAAGGATTAATTTCTTGACTAACCCACTCTTGCTGCTCATCAAGGTGATAAATTCGCCGATTTTGGGGTTCTCCACGTAATTCTAGATGATCCACCTGTGTGGGTTCCAGTAACAATAAGCAAAAATTTGGCAGTGGTTGGGCAGAATTCGGTGGTGATGGCGCAAAGGCTTCTGGTTTATCTACTCTGGGTTTACCAGGATTAGGCCAAGCAAATTGTAAACGCGCTGCATCACTTAATTCTTGCCAAATTTTGATTCGGGCTGGTTGGAGGATAGGGTGAGAATCATCGTCTCCGATTAAAGTTAAGCAACCAGAAAGCCGAAATTGTTCTCGCGTATTGGGAAAATACCAACAAATTTCTGCCCAAGGTTGTTTTTCTATTTGGTCAACTTTATCACTCCGGGCATCAGTAATAAATTTTAACTGGTTGCTATCTTCCAGAAAACCACGAAACACAACGGTACGGTTAGCAGGACGATTGTTTTCCCCGACTGTTGCTAATTGTAGGTAACGGGCGTAAACTAGGCTACGATTACGATGCAGCGCACGGGCGATCGCACTTCGCCAAGGAGCAATGGACATGATTTTAATAACCTACCACTTTAATATTTGCTGCTTAACTTCAATAATATCTAGATAATCCTCAGTAAACGCTTTTCGTAACAGCGAATGGGGAATAAATTGATCATACTTTTGCAGTTCTGGGGCTTCTGCGGAACTGACTAAATCTTCTGCTGTAATTCTTTGTTCACACAATGAAACAAGTTCTGTGTGCAGATGTTTAAATTTATCTTTACCTAATTTGATTGTCAAATAATAAGGATTCACCCCACCAATACTGTTGATTTCTAAAGATTCTCGACACAAAGAATTAAGCAATCTTTCCAAAGTCCGGTAAGCCACTGTACCCATCCAAGGAAAGATGCAACATCTACCTTTTTCTAAAGGTAAAATATTTTGTTTATCTAATCCAGCTTTTTGGATAAGTTGCCGAACTAATTTTAAACGTGCGTGAGCATTTTTTTGTAAGTAACTATATTCTATATCTTCTAGTAATACCTGCCGCATTTTTTGCAAAACTCTGGTGTGAATGCTACCACTACCACCACGCCAATAAATAGTAGCTTTACCTGCTACTTGCTTCACCAAAATTACCTTTTTTTTGAAGTCAACTTCTAAAACTTCCCAAGTTCTACCGGCTAAGGCGAATTGATTACCCACAGGCGAAGGTATAGAAATACTGCCAATTTCTGTTGTCCCTTGCTTGACAGTATATTCTTGAGTATCAGCAAACACAGCATAAAACTGGAATTTTCCGACTATCTTTTCTCCAGCCAAACCAATGATTAATTTACCTTGTTCTGTCTGCTGAATGTGGTCTATATCAATTAAATAGCGTAGTAATAACTTATATTCTTCTGAAGAAATAGCCGCAAAAGGTGATAAATTTAAAATCTGTTTAGCTAAAGCAGCAGGTTTCATTTCTCCTGTTGCTGCCAAAATACTCATTGTCTGATGATATAACAAACTCAAAGGATATTTAATCGGTTCTATCGGTTCAATCCAACGTTCTTCTAGATAAAGTTGAATAATGGCAATACACTGTAAAAGTTGCCAAGGAATTTGTTCTGGTAGGGGTGCTTCGGATAATGGTTGATTTTCTCCACAAATCAAGCGCATATCAGCAGCTTCGCCTCTCCTACCACTGCGTCCTAAACGTTGTAAAAAACTCGCAACAGATAAAGGCGATTCTAACTGAATAACTCGCTCTAAATGACCAATATCTATGCCTAATTCTAACGTGAGAGTAGCAGCAGTCACAGCCGCACTGTGGGGTTCTCTCATAGCATTTTCCGCAGATTGGCGTAAGCTAGCAGAGATACTACCATGATGTACGTGATAAATATCTGGTAATGCTTGTGCTGTAGCAATTCGGCGTAAAGATGCAATTACTGATTCAGTTTGAGTGCGATTATTAGCAAAAATTAGGCATTTACGAGATTTACTGAGGTTAAAAATATATTTTTCGTAAGCTGTGGCTTCTGATTCATCAATTTCACTATCAAGATAAAAATGTTCTACCGCCAGTTTAATTTGGCGTTTTTCGGTGGTGATATTGGGAGTAATTACAGGCTTGTCAGTTCCAGAACTTAACCACTCTTCAGCCATTGCATAATTACCCAGAGTGGCTGATAAACCAATGCGGCGCGGTTGGGTTTTTGTGATGTTGGCTAAACGCTGTAATTGGCAAATAATCTGACAACCACGTTCAGAACCCATAAAGGAATGAATTTCATCGATGATTACAAATCGTAAATCACCAAATAAGCGCATTAAGTCATTATTCTTGTTAATTAACAAGCTTTCTAAAGATTCTGGCGTAATTTGGAGAATGCCTTGAGGATTCTTAATCAGCCTATTTTTGCGACTTTGTGCTACATCACCATGCCAATGCCACACGGGAATATCTGCTGTTTTCAGCAAGTCGTTGAGGCGTTCAAATTGGTCGTTAATTAAAGCTTTGATGGGACTAATATACAATACACCGATGCTTTTAGCGGGTTTTTCATGTAATAGAGTCAACACTGGTAAAAATGCTGCTTCTGTTTTTCCTGCCGCAGTTGCAGCCGCAATTAATAAATGAACATCAGTGTTAAATATAACTTCACAAGCGGCTAATTGTACTGTTCGTAATTCAGTCCAGTTGTGATGGTAGATGTATTCTTGGATAAAGGGTGCAAGTCTGGAAAAAGTCATTAGTCATAGTTATGGATAAAATAATTAACCACAGGTAAACCCTATGTCAATAATGTCGAACCTATCCCACTAATACCAGATCGTGGTAATCTAATTTAGGATATAGGTGCGCTCAAACTCAAGGGTGCTGGAGCTTAACTAACGCTTTGTTGTTTCAGCAGATATGGCAATTGTCGCATATCCTCAAACAGGATAGCACCCTCTTTTTCTAGCTTATGTGCGGGTGTAAGTTTCGCATAACCAAATACTTTCATCCCAGCCGCTATACCTGCTCTCGCCCCGATGGGAGTATCTTCAACTACAGCACATTTTGCTGGCTCAACTCCCATCTTCTCGGCTGCATATAAAAATACATCAGGATATGGTTTTCCTCTCGCTACCTCTGTCACACTAAAGAGCCTTCCCTCAAAGTGGCTGAATAAATTTGTGATTCCAAGGGTGGTTTGCATCTTGTTATGGTCGCCACTTGAGGCCACGCAGTATGGCGTTTCCATCACACTCAGCACTTCCACAATTCCATCTACTGGTTTAAGATTGTTGTTTAATGCGATCGCCGTTCTGTTTGTATACTCCTGGATAAATCCTTCTGGGATTGGCTTTCCTAAAAGTTCCTCGATCAACTCAACACAACGAGACATCGAGTTCCCGACAAACTGCTCAAACATATCCTCCAGTGTCACAGGTATTCCCAACTCATTCAGCATTTGGGCAAAAACTGTATTAGTCAGATGTTCACTATCTACCAACACCCCATCACAATCAAAAATAATTAAGTCAAACATGAAAATATAGTGATGTTCGATACTCAGGATGTAGAAAGTATATTACTTGCAAGAATTTAATAACTACTATTTCGCAAGTGTTTCACAGCCGTTTGCAATTCCCCCATCAACCAATTATCAAACTGGGGATAAATAGGCAAACGTGGCACTAACTCCCAACCCGCAGGCTGTAAAATTTCTCTCAAAGCTTGTTCCTGAATATGAGGATAATCAGGGTTCACTTCATCTTTGGGGCTGATTCCGCCTAAATCTCTCGCGCCAGCTTCGATACAAGCCAGTAACCATCGGTCATCTTGAACTAAATTTGGCGGAATTTGAATTGTAATATCTGGCGGTAAAATTTGACGTGCTTTGGCAATTACTTCTGGTAATTGATGAGGGTCAAAAGCTGCTGCATCAAAGGTTTGCTGATTTCCTGGGCTGTGGGGTTGTAAGATGACTTCTTGAATGTGATGGTAACGCTGATGTAAATCAGATATCGCCGCTAAAGTTTCCCAGCAATCATCTTCAGTTTCCCCAATTCCTAAAAGTAAACCAGTGGTAAAGGGAATCTGCAACTCTCCCGCCCATGCTAATTGTTGCAACCTAATTTCTGGTAATTTACTTGGTGCGTGTCGATGCACAGTATTTAACAATGCTGGGGTTAACTGTTCCAGCATCAAACCCATCGAAACATTGACATTCTTCAGCTTTTCCATCTCCGCAAAACTCAGTATTCCCGCATTAGTGTGTGGCAAAAATCCCATTTCCCAAGCTAATTCACACAAATCATAAATCCTCTGAAACCACTGCTGACGCTGGGGTGAATGGGGATGTACTTCACCGCTGAGAATGAGGATTTCACATACTTTTTGGCTTTGCAGTTGTAGCAAAATGGTTTCTGCTGCCGCTAAAGTCATCCAGGGGCTTTGACCTGGTGCGGTGCGAAAGTTGCAGTATGTACAGCGATTGAAGCACTCGTAAGTCGGAACGATGGTATACGCCGGGCTATAGGTAACGGTGGAAGAATGAGAATTTGGCATAAGACACTATATATATACACATATCTTGCACCAGGCGACTGGAAGTCACGGCTACACAGGCGAAACCCGCACTTCGACAAGCTCAGTGACCACCTACGCGGGTTGAAAACCTTAATTTTATGTTAGTCCGCGCAGGCGGACTTTGTTTGGGTGGTTCCGCAATTTCTAAGGGTTCCAGGGCTAGGTGCAAGATGTGAGTATATGTTGATTTGCTCAGATTCCCTACTGCATCAAATATATGATTTTGCTTACAGCATGGGCTTTTAGAGGTTTGCACAGGGTGATTGTAAATATATTTGTTAAAAAGCTTTACAAATCGAAATAAATGATTTAGTATGTTTACAACAGGTAGAAAGACCTACCTGATTCATAAAAACAACAGCAATTATAAAAACATGACTACTACCTTACAACAGCGCCAAAGCGCTAACGTATGGGATCGCTTCTGCGAGTGGATCACCAGCACCGACAACCGCATTTACATCGGTTGGTTCGGAGTCCTCATGATCCCAACCCTACTAGCTGCTACCACCTGCTTCATCATCGCATTCGTAGCTGCTCCTCCAGTAGACATCGACGGTATCCGCGAACCCGTAGCTGGTTCCTTGATTTACGGAAACAACATCATCTCCGGTGCAGTTGTTCCTTCTTCCAACGCTATCGGCTTGCACTTCTACCCCATCTGGGAAGCAGCTTCCTTAGATGAGTGGTTATACAACGGCGGTCCTTACCAATTGGTAATTTTCCACTTCTTGATCGGTTGCGCTTGCTACTTAGGTCGTCAGTGGGAACTATCTTACCGCTTGGGTATGCGCCCTTGGATCTGTGTAGCTTACTCTGCGCCTTTGGCTTCTGCTACCGCAGTCTTCTTAATCTACCCCATCGGACAAGGTTCATTCTCTGACGGTATGCCTTTGGGTATCTCTGGAACCTTCAACTTCATGATTGTGTTCCAAGCAGAACACAACATCTTGATGCACCCCTTCCACATGTTGGGTGTAGCTGGTGTCTTCGGTGGTTCTTTGTTCTCCGCAATGCACGGTTCCTTGGTAACTTCTTCCTTGGTACGTGAAACAACCGAAACCGAATCACAAAACTACGGTTACAAGTTCGGACAAGAAGAAGAAACCTACAACATCGTTGCTGCACACGGCTACTTCGGTCGGTTAATCTTCCAATACGCTTCCTTCAACAACAGCCGTTCACTTCACTTCTTCCTAGCTGCTTGGCCTGTAATCGGTATCTGGTTTACCGCTTTGGGTATCAGCACAATGGCATTCAACTTGAACGGTTTCAACTTCAACCAATCAGTAATTGATTCTCAAGGTCGCGTTATCGCTACCTGGGCTGACGTAATCAACCGCGCTAACTTGGGTATGGAAGTAATGCACGAGCGTAACGCTCACAACTTCCCCCTAGACTTGGCTGCTGCTGATGTTGCTCCAGTTGCTTTAACTGCACCTGCTATCAACGGTTAATCATCAAGTTTAGCTGAACGAAAAGCGCCTCCTGGAAACAGGGGGCGTTTTTTATTGTGAACGCAGATAAACGCAGATAAACGCAGATTTAACTAAATTGTTGGGCGTAAAATCTTGCGTAGCGTTGCTCAAGGGCTAATAGTTGTTGGTGGGTTCCTGATTCGACTATTTGTCCCCGTTCGAGAACTAATATGCGATCGCATCTTCGGACTGTGCTTAAACGGTGAGCAATAATAAATACTGTGCGATTCTGCATCAGTCTTTCTAAGGCTTCTTGGACTAAGGCTTCTGATTCGGAATCTAAGGCAGATGTGGCTTCGTCTAATATCAGGATTTGCGGGTTGAGAAATACCGCACGGGCGATCGCTATTCTTTGGCGTTGTCCACCAGATAAATTGACTCCTCTCTCACCTACCCAAGTATAATAACCCTCTGGTAATTGGGTAATAAATTGGTGGGCGTTGGCAATTTTAGCGGCTTCTGCAACTGCTTCCATGTCAAAGGAATTTTGTCCGAAAGCAATATTTTGGGCGATTGTCCCGGAAAACATGACGGTTTCTTGGGGAACAATTCCAATTTGTCGCCGCAAACTTTGAAGCTTGACATCCCGAATATCTACACCGTCAATCAAAATTTCACCGGCTTCTGGATCATAAAAGCGGGGAAGCAAATTTACAAAGGTGGTTTTACCAGCACCGGAAGCACCAACTAAGGCGATCGCTTCTCCTGGTAATGCCAATAAACTGATATCTTTTAATACAGGTTCACCGGGTTTGTAGGCAAAGGAAACATGGTGATATTCTACTTTACCTTTAACTGGGGGTAAGGCGATCGCACTGGGCTTTTCTAATACCGTGGGTTGAATAGCCATCAATTCAAAAATCCGGTCAACGGAAGCCTCACCTTGTTTAAACTCGTTGTAGTTATTAGTAGTATGACCAATAGGATCAATTAACAACGCCGCCGCCGTTAAGTAACTAAAAAACTCTCCCACCGTTAAGTTATTTTGGGCAATTTGCCATGCTCCCACTATGACTAAAGAAACTGCACTTAAGGCTTCTAGAAAGCCCACGATGGGTATTTGAATGGCTTTGAGGCGGTCGGCAGAGTATTTGGCTTGAAAACTGCGTTCTGCTTCATTGCTAAATCGAGCAATTTCATAGGTTTCAGCAGCAAAAGCTTGTACTAACCGAATACCGCTAAATACTTCTGTAAGAATTGCCGATAACCCAGAAACACGATTTTGACTTTTGAGGGAATACTTACGTAATCTTTCGCCAAACCAGCCAATTAAAATACCCATCAATGGCGCAACAATGACTGTCGCTAGTGTCAATTGCCAATTCAGGTAAATCATGTAGATGGGAATAGCCAGCAATTGCAAAGCGCAGGGGATAAAGTCGTGAAATCCTTTATTGACCACTTCCCCAATCCGGTCAATATCTTCGGTGAGGCGGTAAGATAAATCACCGGCTTTTGCTGTTTCAAAATAAGTGAGATCCAGTTTTTGCAAATGGGAGTAAACCCGCTTGCGGAGGTCAAAAGCTACCCTTAAAGCAACTTTCGCCATGTACATATCTTGTACAGACTGAAAAAAGCCCCGCACGAGAAAGACTAAAACCAGGATTGCGGCTAATTGAGCGATCGCTACTACATTACCTTCACCAAAGGGAGTTGCCAATCTACCCGCAAGATTAATTAAGGTTAACGTCGCCAGTACATAACCGATAATGCCAATAAATCCCTTGGTAATATTTTGCCAATGGGGTCGGAGATAGGGTGATAATTGCCAGTAATTAGAACGGGTTTTCAAGCTGTAACTTCCACAAAGATATTTTCTATTGTTTGACGCTATCAGCTTTTGCGTAGTTTCAGGATAATTATTTGTTTTTCTTGGGAATGTTTGGAGAAAATTATGACGTTAATTTTAGCGCTGGATTTTGGCGGAACGAAGCTGGCCGCAGCACTGGTAAATTCTGGTTCTAGGGAATGGTTACGTTATGAACGTCGCCTTTCGCCAGATCATGCCAATGCTAACACTGACTTGGAAATTATGCGCGACCTGATTGATTCTTTACTGCAAGGAGAAAAACCTGCTGCAATTGGTGTCAGTTTTGGGGGACCAGTAGACGCTGACACTGGAACTGTGCGACTGTCTCATCATGTAGCTGGTTGGGAAAATATTCCGCTTAAACAGTTGCTAGAGGATGAGTTTAGCGTTCCTGTGGCTGTGGACAATGATGCTAATGTGGCGGCTTTGGGTGAATACCGCTTTGGTGCTGGTGAGGGAAATCACAGTTTGTTTTATATCACTATTAGCACTGGTGTGGGTGGTGGTTGGATACTCAATGGTCAGCCTTGGCGGGGTGTGGGGGGAATGGCTGGTGAAATTGGACATATAGTTGTCGATCCTGCGGGACCTGTGTGTTTGTGTGGGAAGCGGGGTTGTGTGGAAAGGTTGGCTTCGGGGCCTTATATGGCGAGGAATGTTAAGGAATTTTTGGAAAACGAACCGCCAAGTCGCCAAGGACGCGGAGGAAAGATTTTGAGGGGGTTGGTGGGTAATGATTTGGATTTGATTACGGGAAAGGTGGTGAGTGATGCTGCGGCCCAAGGTGATGAGTTAGCGCAGGATGTTTTATTTAAGGGTGCTTGGGCTTTGGGTGTGGGTATTGGGAATGTGGCGAATTTGATTAACCCACAGTTGTTTATTTTGGGTGGAAGTGTAATTAAGGCTGGGGATAATTGGTGGAATGTGGCGCGAAAGGTTTCACGGGAAACGGCTTTACCGGAAGTTGATTTTAAAGTTGTGCCGGCGGCTTTAGGTGATGATGCGCCGCTTTGGGGTGCTGTGGCTTTGGCTGAATCTGTTTTGGATTAGAGAGTTTCAAAGTGTGATTAAGCAATAGCGTCAGCGCTGCGAAGCGCACTATTCTAATATTCTTTCAACCTCTTTAAGTACTTCAACTAAAAAAGGCGCATCTGATTTAATGACATTATCCTCGCTACCATTATGTTTATGATGAGGAAAAGTAGGAAGATTTAATTTTCGGTGATATTCGGTATTGTCATAGCGAAATATTAGATTATTATGTGGATTCATATATTGATAACTATACATTTTTCTATCTATCTGGATTTCAACATAGACAAATTCTCGCAAATGTAGTAATGAGTTATCTTTAAAGCTTATATGTCCTTTAATAAAGCCTTCGTATAACCCTCTTTTTTCATTAGTAATATTAAATAACTGTACTATTTTAGAGGATTCAATCAAAAGTTGAATTTTCTGAAAATAGTCTTCAATTAACAAAATCGACTTCCTCTATAGCTTCTTTTGTCTGTTGTAAATGCGCCAACATTCTAGATTCTCCAATCCATTCATCAAAGTCAAAACTATGAGAGAATTCATCATTATTGAAGCGGCTGATAAATTCCACTGTCGATAATTGATACTGAGTTTCAAATTCCTGAAGGCGTTCTTCTGTTCTTTTAATTCCGGCTTTAACACTTTGTAACCTTTCCGATAAAGCACTTTGAATGATTCTTCTCAGGGAATCTGGATCTTTTGACCTGAGTTTGAGTTCAGCCATCATCTTTTCTTGGTTATGTTGCCGCAGTGGGAGGAAGTCCAGCAAATTCTTAGTTTAGCAAAAATAAACTACTATTACTGCGATCGCGCACTCCTTCTGCTGTCGAACCATATCATCCGCGTTTATCGGCGTTTTTTTACCTCTAAACTAATGCACTATATTTAAGCTTGCCACGCCACTACGTGTTTGTAAGCGCAAAGCGCAGGCTACGCCAACAATAATCAAATAGTAGTCCTATAGATGAAGACTTAACCGATTCTGCGTCACAATAATGAATAATTAACCATGTAAAAAGGTTTTTAATCATGTTTACTCGTGGCGCTGGTGGTTGGGATTTAGCTGTATATAACCAAGACAATCAATTAGTGCTTGTTGTCGAGATTAAAAACAAACTCAATACCTCATCAGAATGGGCGGAAAAACTGCGGCGCAATATGTTGGCGCACGGTACTTTCCTAAAAGCGCCTTACTTCTTGATGGTTTTTCCAGATAAATTTTACTTGTGGACTGGTGCGGCTGCACAAGTAGACCAAAGTCAACCCAGTTATGATATAGACGCACGCCCTTTTCTTCAACCCTACTTTGAACAAGCAGGAGTATCTGCTAATTACATCACAGGTCAAAGTCTGGAATTAATTGTTGCATCCTGGCTGAGTAAAATTATTAATTCTGAGAAACTTACCGAAGAAATTGATGATTCTCAAATATGGCTGATTGAATCAGGACTATATACTGCTGTAGCTGGAGGTCATTTCGGTCAAGAGGCTGCTGCGTGAATATTTATTAGGACTTACGCAATAGCTCTCTCAAACCCTCTTTCCTTTGTGTTCTTTGCGTCCTTTGTGGTTCGTTTTTTCATGATTTTGCGTAAGTCCTGATTAAATCACAATTACAGTTGTAAGAGGATATCACTGATACATTTGCGTTGCTTTCAACATATGGTAGGTAATAATCAACTGCGTCAGCGCTAAAGGATAACTTTGCAATGTTTCTCCAGTTGTGCCGGCAATTTTGCCTAATTCTGGATTACTTTCGCGATCGCACACATTTAGTAAGTAAGGCATATCTGAACATAAAATATGCTCTAACTTATTCACCTGTTCCAAAGTCGCGTGACCATCAACTTCCAACACATCCACCGGTTTACTCATATCCCTGTCTAATCCTAAGCGAACTGCTGACTCAGAATTACCGTTAGTTAAATTCAAAATTGAAGTAAAATCAGGATGAGGGATTGTTGGTCGCAATACCAACCGCACATTTAAATGTCCGTTATTGTCCTCGTCTTCTTCATTGGCGGGATAAAAACTTACCACTATATCCGACCATTGACGCTGGGGACGAATATAATTTGCTGAGTCTGGTTCACGCTTTTCTAGTTCTGCCAATACTTGCTCGGCAGTGTAACCTCGTTTTTGGGTGTCCCGCTTTACTTTCCACTCAGCACGTAATTCTTCGGGAGGTGCAAGATAAACTTTTACGTCGTAAGCCTCACGGGCTGCACGGGTAGAATAACCAAGTAAACCCTCTATTATAACAAATTTATTAGGTTTGATGTATTTGGGAGCCTCAAATTTTCCAGTTGAGTGACTGTAAACAGGTTTGAGAATGGGCTGTCCTGTGCGTAGCAGCGATAAATGCTGCTGCATGATATCTAAATGGTTACAATCAGGATGAAGGGCAGTGATACCCATTTCTGCACGTTGTTGACGGTCATAACTGTGATAATCATCAGTACAGATGAGCGTCACATTTTCTGGCCCTAGTACCTGAGCAATTCCCCTAGTCAGTGTTGTTTTGCCTGCTGCACTATCACCAACAATCCCTAAAATTATTGGACGAACCATTGCTACCCCTCCCGATATGAACAATAAGTACAGAAATAAACTTTTCAGATAATGTTTTTTATTTTAGGGGGGAATTGACCAACTGACTCAAACCCAACTGGGTAAGCAACATCTCTATACATACAATTTATTTATGTCTATTTATTTACAAAGAATTGGAAAAATCTCTTTGCCTTTAAATAAGTCCTAAATCGGTCAAATATGTGAAATATAGCCATTCAATTTGATGCGCGATCGCTCCCTTAGCGTAGCTATAATTACTTGGGTAGGGAGACTACAGAAAACAGAAAAATTTACAAATAATTGGGTGAATATAACGTCCCACTACGTTAACAGCAGTCAAAGAAGTGTTGCATATTAGCGCTATGTGACTGGCTTTGGTATATACCAGATAGTAAAGCCGGATTGGGGATCAATACAGGGGAGGGATTATGGTGATGGTGAATATTTCCGAATTAGACAAAATTGATAAGTTTCGCCATCTTCAGTTAACTTTATGCGATCGCTGGCCGACCATTGAGCTATTTGACTATGGTGAGGCGGATATTTTAATTATTCCCTCCCTCAGCATCGACCAGCATGAACTGCATAAAATCGAAGGTTGTGAGCATTATGAGGAAAGATTATTATTCTCTTTAATGCGTTTGCGAAACCCCCGGACTCGGTTGATTTACGTCACATCAATGCCTCTACATCCGAGTGTTATTGATTACTATTTGCAACTGTTGCCGGGCATTCCTTTTTCCCATGCGCGGAATCGCTTGCTGTTACTCTCAGCTTATGACTCTTCCCTTAGACCCCTAACTGCCAAGATTTTAGAACGTCCTCGGCTACTAGAGCGCATCCGCCAAGCCTTGAGACTAGAAAAATCATTTATGACTTGCTACAATTCCACATTTTTAGAAGCCGAATTATCTCTAGAATTAAATGTGCCATTGTATGCTGTTGCGCCAAACTTACAAATTTGGGGGACAAAAAGCGGTAGTCGCCAAATCTTTATGGAAAGTGGAGTTCCCCTTCCAGATGGCAGCGAAAAGGTGTGTAATCAGGAAGATTTGGCAGAAGCTGCGGCTAATTTATGGGAACGCCAACCGACATTACAAAGAATAGTTGTGAAACTCAATGAAGGTATTTCTGGAGAAGGAAATGCACTGCTAGATTTGAGACCAATTATGGATTTAGCACCGGGAAAAGTATCTCATAGCCAAACGGTTGCAGCAATTAGCGATCGCTTCCCCACCATGCGCTTTCAATCCACACACGAGACTTGGGGAAATTTTGCCAACCGAATTACAGAATTAGGTGCGATCGCCGAAGCATTTGTAGAAGGAGAAATTAAGCGATCGCCTAGTGTCCAAGGACGCATCACACCCACAGGTGAAGTCGAAATTGTCTCCACCCATGACCAAATTCTCGGCGGTCCAGATGGACAAATTTATCTTGGTTGTAGATTTCCGGCTGATTCCCGCTATCGGCTGCAATTACAGCACTGGGGTTTACAAGTCGGCAAAAAACTCTCTGAAAAAGGTGCAGTTGAAAGATTTGGCGTAGATTTCATCACCGTAGACAAAGGAAATGGCGAGTGGGACATTCATGCGATTGAAATTAACTTGCGTAAAGGTGGTACTACTCATCCTTTCATGACCCTGAAATTGTTAACAAATGGACGCTACGACCTTTCCACCGGGTTATTTTACAGTCAACAAGGGCGACCAAAATACTATATAGCCACCGACAACCTGCAAAAAGACCGATATCGGGGATTATTACCCAACGATTTAATGGATATTATCGCCCATCACCGACTGCACTTTGATAGCGGTACAGAAACTGGCACAGTTTTTCATCTCATGGGTTGTCTTTCCCAGTTCGGTAAGTTGGGATTAACCAGCATTGGCGATTCCCCACAACAAGCCGAAGACATTTATAACAAAGTAGTGAAAGTTCTGGATGAAGAAACCCGTAAAGAAAACACAGATTTTCCCTTGTTCTCAGATTACACCTTCCCTCTAGCCTGAGATGGATATAGCTAGCGCGACCGCAAGGCGAAAGTCAAAAGTTTACCCTGCGCTTAGTCGTAAAGCCTACGGCATAGCTGCGCTTACCACGTAGTGTCTCGCAGAGAAGGGTCAAAAGTCAAAAAGCTTATTTTATAGGCTTTTCAATGATTGCAAACGCTTCTTCTGTTTACTAATACTCCATACCCGATAATTAATACCCAAACGCTGGAATTTCCTAAAAGTTCGGTCTAGTTACAAAAAACTGGCCGGACTTTTTTTGCCTAACTGTAATTTAAACAGTGGCTAGATAGGGTTTTCAACCATAGTTGTCACCCCATTAGCTACAAAATGAGTCAAAAAATCTCAGAAATTTCTAGCATACATATAGACTTGCTTTCATGACCTCTAGACCTAGTGAAACTACACAGCCCAATCACAAGCAGAATTTGAGGTGCAGGTTATTGAATCAACTTTCTTGAATCATGCTGACTTATCACTCTTTTTAATTGTGGACGGGGATGAGGTTTTGTGAGAATTTGGCAGTTCAATCTGATTTTTAGCTAACCAGTCTTCAATAAGTTCAGCCGAAACGTCAGACATATTCAGTCCCTTAAAAAAGCAAATCGTTTTAAACCTGTCTTTGATGTCAGGGGGTAAGTAAACCCGAATCGAAGTTTCTCCTTGTGCCACACTATACTCCAGCTAATAAACTTATTCACTAGTTTATTGGTGTAATGGTTCATCGGGGAAAAATATTAACTAGTTGACTAATGCACCAATGCATTGGTATAGTATCACCTATACCCAAAGAAAGAGAAGTAACTCTCTCCAAGGGGTGACACAAAACAAAGGCAATGGAAGCCAGAAAGTGTCAAATAGTGAAAACACATATCAAAAGAGCAACAGCAGCTAAATTTGTCTAAATTTGGCTAGTTTTTCCTGCAATAAACACTTTAGATAAAAACAAACCGAAATGATTGTTGTTCCACAAAGCACACAAAATACTGGAAAAAAATTTGAGCGCTAAAGCACTCACGACAAGCCAAAAGTTCGGTTAGATTTTGCAAGAACTTCAGAAACTCCGTCTTCTTCAACCGCGATTTAGTATAAATCAACACTTTTGTTAAAGGGTTAGGAAATTAGGGATGCTAAAAAACTTCTGGTACGCTTGTGAATTTAGTTCAGCTATTACTAAAAAGCCAAAGCAAATTGTGATGTTAAATCAGAAGTTTGTCCTCTATCGCAATTCTCAAGGACAAATAGTTGCATTGAAAGACCAATGTTCTCATCGCGGTGCAGCATTATCTATGGGTTGGCTAGAAAATAACTGTATTCGTTGTCCCTATCATGGATGGAAATTTCAAGCTGATGGAAAATGTGTGCAAATCCCTTCTAATCAAGTGGGTATACCCATTCCGAAAAGAGCTAATATAACCAGCTACCCAGTACAAGAGAAATATGGTTTTATCTGGCTATTTTATGGAGATTTGCCCGCAGGAGAACGACCACCTATTCCGCCTTTCCCAGAATATGAAGACCCCAAAATGCATCCTATTTATGTAGAATATGGAATGCAAACTAATTACACTCGTGTGATAGAGAATGCTCTTGATCCTGCCCATCTTTATGCAGTTCATGCTAGTTCTTTTGGTGCAGGATTTGCACAAGACCCCAGAGTGGAAGACTATGTAGTTAAAGATGAAAATTGGGGCATAAGTACGAAAATTGTCTATAAGAATTATACTCAACCTAAAAATGGCATTTTCAAATCTTTTTTTCGTCCCAAGCAGACACAATTGAATGCCACAACTACCTTTTATTTACCGAACATAACTAAAATTGAAAGTGATTTTGGTCGGGGCAAAATTATCAACTATGCTATTCATCTGCCTGTGGATGAGAACACAACCATTAGTAAACGAATTCAACTGCGTAATTTCTTTACCTATTCTTGGGCAGATAGATTATTCATCAAGTTTCATCATAAAGTTGGGTTAGAAGATAAAGTAGTAACTGAGTCTCAACTTCCTCAACTAATTCCTGATAATTTATTAACTGAAGTTCATGTTCCTGCTGATGCTTTGACTCTGGCTTATCGTCAGCTTCGCCAAAAGTATTTAGCTAGGGGATGGGGTTTGAATTCTCATCAATATAAACTAGATAATTATTATCAACATAAATCAGAATCTACTTGCACTTCATTGATGAATTAGATTTTATTTGTTTTCGGCTTTTATCTAAACATATCTAAAAAGGATGGGAGACAAATATGTTAAAAAATTTTTGGTATGCTTGTGAATTTAGTTCGGCAATTACCAACAAGCCAAAGCAAGTTTTAATGTTCAACCAAAGATTTGTGCTTTATCGCAACTCTCAAGGACAAATAATAGCTTTGAATGATCAGTGTCCCCATCGTGGTGCTGCTTTTTCTCTGGGTTGGATTGAAAAAGATTGTCTTCGTTGTCCCTATCATGGATGGAAATTTCAAGCTGATGGGCAATGTGTTGAAATCCCTTCCAATGCACCGGAAACACCTATTCCTAAAAAAGCTCGTGTTGATAGCTACCCAGTTCAAGAAAAATATGGTTTTGTCTGGCTATTTTATGGAGACTTACCAGAATCCGAACGTCCTCCTTTACCTACTTTTCCCGAATACATGGTTTCGACTATGCGTCCTGTGTACGATGATGGTATAGATAATGCTAACTATGCTCGTCTCATGGAAGCTAATCTTGATTTCACCCATGTGATTGCAGTCCATAAAAAATCTTTTGGTCAGAGAATACCCATCGATACAACTATTAAATACCAAGTTGATAAGTATGATTGGGGTGCAGTTGCTAAAGTTAATTATGAATCTTTAGGTAACTCGAAAAGTTTCTTGAACTTTTTACTCGGTGGACGACCAGAATTGAAAACCAAATTGACTTTATATCTACCTAATGTTACTCTGGCAGAAATTAGTGTTGGTCGCGGTAACAGATTTGATATCAAGTTTGGCATTTTAGTTGCTCACCTACCGATTGATGAGAATAGAACTCGTGTCAAACGCGTTTTATATCGCAATGTTTTACCCTTTCCTTGGTTAGATGGTTTCTTTAGAAAAATTGACCACAAACTAGCCCAAGAAGACACCGTAGTAGTTTCAACTTTAAACTCTCAATCAATGCCGCAAATATCAGAGGAGCTTCATGTTGCGGCTGATGCTTTAGATATTACTTTTCGTCAGTTTCTGCAAAAGTCTCAGGCTGAATTTTCTGCATCTAGCCAGGAGAAAACAAAGCAAACTGTTGATGTGAAGTAATGCTTTGAAGTGACAGCAGAAAAGAGATTAGGAACCACAGATAAGAAGAATTTGTTTTGGGTGCTGGCTTATAGGTTGGAAATTGAAGTTTTATGTTGATTTCAGTTTTACAGCACTCATGATTTTGGGCAAATGAATACACATATATAGACGTACTTCATCACTAGTGGGGAGATAATTATGAACCATGTCCTCGAAAGATCATTGACACGACAATCATCAATGCGTGGAGTTATTGACAAGTTTTTTAGACAAATGTTTGATAATACTTGCCAAGCGCTAGAAATGTTAGATGGTAAAAAGTTTTCTGAACAGTCTTGGAATCGTGACCACAAGGGACTGTGGACGGTTGGTGAAAGTAGTGAAGACGCTGTATATATTGACCGGGTTCTGCACAATGGTAATGTGTTGGAAAAGGTAGGAGTTAATTATGTAGCCATAGATGGTGAGTTACCTCCGGGAATCACCTTTGAGAACTCAGGCGCTCTCGCTACAAATACAGCAGATAAAATGACTACGAGCAAAGGGAACCGCTTTTTCGCTACAGGTTCTAGCTTTGTCATCCATCCTCATAACCCGATGGCTCCCACGGCTCATGTCAACTATCGCTATTTCGAGATTCGTAATGCTAACCAACCTGTGTATTGGTGGTTTGGCGGCGGCGCTGATTTAACACCAGCATATCTTTTTGAGGAAGATGCAGTTCATTTCCATCAGGTGCATAAAGATGTTTGTGATCAGTATGGTTCTGCTTATTACCCCCGGTTTAAAAATGCCTGTGATGAATATTTCCACATCCCACATCGTGGCGAACATCGAGGTGTAGGTGGTATTTTCTTTGATAATTTAAATCATGATAATCCCGAAAAGCTGCTGTCATTAGTGACTAATTGTGCTGATGCTTTTCTCCCTGCTTATATGCCCATTTTGGAAAGACGTAAAGATATGTCTTTTACAGAAGCAAATAAGTATTGGCAACATCTGGTGCGTGGGCGATATGTGGAGTTTATTTTATCGTGCGATCGCGGCATTCGTTTTGGTTTAGCCAGTGGTATGGTGAAGCAGCAAAGTGTGTTTAATTGTATGCCTCCTGCTGCTAACTGGGAATACGATGATCAACCTATTGCTGGTAGTAAAGAAGCCATGTTGAAAGAAGTTTTAAGAAATCCTCGTAAGTGGCTATAAAATTTTGTTGATTGCAACTGAGAGATACTTTCATAAAAGCGACGCTGCAATGAGAAAACCCAAATCATTCAACATCAGACAATCAATAGCTAAAACCTTATTCAACACTCGCACCCAAACCCACACACAGCCATTACAGGTAATGTCAAAAAATATCACTTTGAATAAAACAACACAAAATACATATATTACCAGCGAACTAGAAATAGACATTGCATTATCCTTTCTTAATGCTTGTAAATATGTCCTAGCTTGGATAATATGCCTTTGCATCTACTCAAGTATCTAAAACACTATACACCAATCCTTATCAACTTGTAACTAATCAATATTCGCTCTCTAACTTGGCGTTCTTGGCGGCTTGGCGGTTCGTTATTCCATCTTAATAGTATGGACAGAAAAATGAGCATAGAAAAAGAACTGTTTACAGGGAATCTCCGCATGGAAGATGTCATCAATCTAGATGAATCTAAAGCCGTGAATTTGTTTAGGAAGAGATTTCAAAAATATAAAAATCTGGTTGCAGAAAAGGGAGAAGCTGCTGCTTTTGAACAGATGATGGAAAAATATCCTGAACAACAAAAGGCGTTGATGGGTACTTTCATTGATCATAATACCTTAGCCAAAGGTTTCACCCAAGCAGCACCGTTACTGGGATTAATGGGCTTTGTGATGGATGTGGTAGATGTTTCTCAAAATGGCACAGATGCAGCATTAGAAATTCAAAGAATTTGTCCCGTTTTATCTATCGCTAAAGAATACGGTTTTGATAGTCCTTGTCGTGTGTTCTGTGAGATGGAGCAAGAAGCTACTAGAAGAGCTTTTCCGGGAATAAAGGCGGCAATTTTGAGTAAACAAGCTGAGGGTGATTGTGTTTGTGTATTTAAGTATGAAAGGAATGCAGATCATTTGCTGGGGGCTAAGATAGATACTCAAAATAATGTTTCTCAGGTGATATCTCGTGTTTTTAATTTTATGCGATTGATTCCTAGTTTGTTTAAGGTTGGTTTTAAGATGCTGAAAATGCTGGTGTTTAATTAATTTTGGAGAAACGAACCGCCAAGGAGCCAAGAACGCCAAGGGAAGAAGGTATAAGAGGTTTTTCTCGTCGGTGTTATATGTTTATAATGCCCATTCTTTATTCCTCTGTGTACTCTGCGTCTCTGCGGTTCGATTAAAATCTTAATTAAAATATAAAAAAATGAACAACATTATCACTGATTTAAAACAAATTATTTCCGGCGAAGTTAGTAACAAAGAATTAGATTTAGAAGCAGTTTCTCAAGATTTTGGAAACATTGTTAAAAAACAGCCTCAAGTTGTGATTCGTCCACAAAATTCCAGTGATGTGGCTCAAGCAATTAAATATGCTGCTAAACAAGGTTTAACAATTTCTTCACGGGCTGCGGGACATTCTTTAAGTGGTCAATCTTTGAATCAAGATGGCATTCTTTTAGATATGAGGAGTCTTAATAAAATTGATGAGATCCAGCCTAATGAACTTTGGTTTCAAGCTGATCCTGGTGTGACTTGGAAGCAAGGTGTTGACACGGCTTTAACTCATGGTGTAATTCCGCCTGTTCTGACTAATAACTTTGAGGTGACTTTGGGGGGTACTCTCTCTGCGGCTGGTTTGGGTTTGAGTTCTTTTCGTTACGGTTCTCAAGCTGATAATTGTTTGGGTTTGGAAGTTGTCACGGGGACTGGTGATATTGTTTGGTGTACGCCTGAAGAGAATAGCGAACTTTTTTATCATGTGCTATGTGGTTATGGTCAGTTTGGTATTATTACCAAAGTCAAAAATCGCCTGAGAAAATATCGCCCTTACACTCGCAGTTATTTTCTTTGCTATGACGATTTAGATCAGCTTTTACATGATGCACGTCGTCTTGTTTCAGAAGGTCGAATAGATGGTTTAGTATCTTTATTTTCACCCTGCTTCCAAGGAATAAGTAGGAAAGAAGAGCAGATGAAACCGTTAATTCAATGGTTTTATAGGATGCAAATTACTCTGGAAGTTGATTCTGTACATGAGATAAATGATTCTGAATTACTTGCTGATTTAAAATTTTATCGTCATATCCATACAGAAGACTTAACTTTTGAGAAGTTCATTCAACCATTAGGTCAAGTTCCTCATCCTGTAAATACTGCTAATACCTGGATAGATGTACTTTTACCAGGACGTAGGGCAAAGGAATTTATTGATATTGCTCTGCAACGTTTACCATCTTTCGTTGATTTCCGCACCGTACCTGTAGGTTCTTTTTGTCTCAATTCTCGCCATCATAAAATGCCTATGTTTCCTTTACCTGATGATGATTTAATTATCGGTTTGGGAATGTATCCGACTATTCCGAAAGCTCAGGTTCAATCTGTGCTGGAGCAGTTAAATTTACTGACTGATTTGGGTTTGCAAATGGGTGGTAAAAGATATATGGCGACTTGGGCGGATTTTGATTTGCCAAGATGGCGATCGCAATTCGGAAATTACTGGTCTAACGTCAATGATATGAAACGGAAATATGACCCTCGTGGGATTCTGAATCCTGGTTTCTTTAAGTATGAGGAACTTGTAGAAACAGGGGCAAAATATAAAAATTAAGCCTCGGAAAACCCCACCCCTAGCCCCTCCCCGCAAGCGAGGAGGGGGACAGGAATAGAGAAGATTTCATGAATTATTTAAAACTGCTATATAAGGAACTATAGAATGTTGCGAAATTCTAAGGAAATTAGGAAATCGTTTTTGTTTCCGCCTAATTTACGTTGGTTGGTCGCTTTGGGTATTACCTCTGTGATGGCGATGGGAGCAGGTGTAGTTTATATAATTCGTCCTACAACTAATCAAACAACTCCAGTGGTGTCAACACAAGTTAGTCAACCAGTTACGCCCAAAGTGAATGCGCTGGGACGATTGTCACCAGCTGGGGAGGTAATTAGAATTTCGGCTCCTACTGATCCTAGTGGTGGTAGTCGTGTGGCTCAATTGTTGGTTGATGAGGGGAAGCAAGTTCGCGCTGGAGATGTGATTGCTATTTTGGATAATCGCGATCGCCTGCAAGCTAATCTTAAGGAAGCACAGCAACAAGTCGGAGTAGCGACATCACGCCTAAATCAGGTGAAAGCTGGCGCAAAACAAGGTGAAATATCCGCTAGAGAAGCCACTGTGAGAAATCTGCAAGCACAGTTAGATGGTGAAATTCAAACCCAACAAGCGACAAATGCTCGTCTAAAAGCTGAGTTACAAAATGCAGAGATGGAATTTCGCCGCTATGAAAGTCTTTACAAGGAAGGTGCAATTTCTGCTTCAAACCTAGATTCTCGCAGATTAACCGTCAGAACCGCCCAAGAAGAATTAAATGCTGCTCAAGCCAGTTTAGGAAGAATTCAACGTACCCTCACGGCGCAGATTCAAGAAGCTAAAGCGACTTTAGAACAAACATCTGAGGTGCGTCCTACTGATGTAGCTATTGCACAAGCAGAAGTGGATAGTGCGATCGCTACTGTGGAAAAAATGCAAGTTGAAGTTGATACAGCATACATTCGCGCCCCCCAAGCCGGTCAAATTCTGCGAGTTCAAGCACGTCCCGGTGAAACTATTGGTGAGGAGGGAATTGTGGAACTTGGTGAAACTACTCAAATGTATGCGATCGCGGAAATTTATGAAAGTGATATTGGCAAAATTCGCCCTGGTCAAACTGCTAATATTACCAGTCCTAGCAATGCTTTTACGGGTGAATTAAGCGGAATTGTGGATCGCATTGGCTTGAAAGTGGCGAAGAAAGATGTGTTAGATAGTGACCCCACAGCAGCCACAGATGCGAGAGTAATTGAGGCGAAAATTCGTTTAGATGCAGCTTCTAGTCAGCAAGTGGCTAATTTTACTAATCTTCAGGTGAATGTGGAAATAGTCATTAGTGATTAGCCCTTCGGCTACGCTCCCTTCGGCTTACGCTCAGGGCAAGCAGGGTAAATCATTGGTCATTAGTTATTATTAATTATCCTTATGTTTAATCGTAAAATTCCTTTGGCTTGGCGGCAATTAATGAAGCAAAAAGGGCGGTTTATTGTTGCTCTTTGTGGAATTACTTTTGCTGACTTTTTGATGTTAATGCAGTTAGGGTTTCAATCGGCTTTATATGATAGTAATACCCGCTTTCATGAACTTTTACAAGCTGATGTGGTGTTAGTTAGTCGTCAAGCCCAAAATTTGGGACTTCTCAGTAGTTTTCCGCGTCGGCGATTGTTTCAAGCTGCTAATTTATCTGAGGTTGAGTCTGTTAATCCTTTATATGTCCGTTTAGGTGTTTGGAAGAGTCCCCAAACGAAGTTAGACGAATCAATTTTGGTAATCGGTTTTAATCCTGAAAAACCTGCGTTCAATTTGCCGGAAGTTAATCAAAAATTAGAACAGATTAAATATCCTAATACGCTGTTATTTGACCGCAATTCTAGTGGAAAATATGAACAGGCGATCGCACAAATTTCTGAAGGTAAATCTATTACCACAGAATTGCAAGGACGTAAAGTAAAAATTGGCGGTTTGTACGAAGTTGGCGCTTCTTTTGTGGCTAATGGTAGTGTTATTACCAGTGATCAAAACTATTTGCGAATTTTTTCAGGACAGCAACCAGGTCAAGTTAACTTAGGTTTAATTAATCTTAAGCCGGGTAGTGATGAGGATTTAGTAGCCAAAGCTTTGCGGTCTTATCTCAATGATGATGTGCAAGTTTTCACCCGTCAAGAATTTATTGATTTTGAAAAGAAATATTGGCAAGAAAATGGCGCAATTGGTTTTATCTTTTCCTTGGGTGTCGCCATCGGCTTCTTAGTGGGTGTAATTGTTGTTTATCAAATTATTTACAGTGATGTGATGGATCACTTACCTGAATATGCTACACTCAAGGCTATGGGTTATCGTAATAGCTATTTATTATTAGTTGTATTCCAAGAGGCATTAATATTAGCTATTTGCGGTTTTATTCCAGGTGGCTTTGTTTCCTTCGTGATGTATGCTTTTACCCGCAATGTCACCAAGTTACCACTCTTTATGACACCTGACCGGATAATTCTAGTTCTAATTTTAACAATTATAATGTGTCTGATTTCCGGTGCGATCGCTATGCGAAAATTAAACTCAGCAGACCCAGCCGATATTTTCTAACCCAGATTTATTTCTGCCCCCTCTATTAACTCCTGCTCCCTCTCCTTACCTTCGCGTAGCGTCTCCCTTTGGGAGAAGGAGAGGGTTGGGGTGAGGTTTCTTATTTTAAGATTCAGGCACTATCTGCACACCATCTTTGACATTCAACAGTCCTGAAGTAATAATTTGATCTTCAGGTTGCAGTCCTGCCAAAACTTGGTAATGATCATCTTTAGTATTTCCTAACTTTATCGGCTTTTGTCGAGCTATTAGTTGAGAGCCTCCTTGTGGTGACTCTTCAGTTTTAATTACATAAACAAAAGTTTCTCCACCTAAACGAGACACGGCTTTTGTGGGAACTAATACCCCAGAACGCTGATTTAAAATCACTCTAGCCCGCACTAATTGCTCTGGTTGTAACTGATTTTCAGAATTATTAAAAAGTGCTTTTACTAGAACTGATGGCTTCTCATTATTAGTATCAGGAGCAATTAAAGATATTTTACTAGTACTGAGAATTTCTCCTTGGGGATTCAAAACCTCTACAGGCATTCCCTGACGTAATTGGTTGCTTTCTTCGGGTGGAACAGAAATATTCACTTCTAAAGGTTGTTTCTGAGAAACTGTAACCAGTGGCGTAGAAGTATTCACTAAATCACCTACTTTCACCGGAATATTCCCAACTATGCCTCTAAAGGGTGCTGTAATTTTATAGCTGCGAGGCTGGACTTGTTGGTTCCTAATATTGACTTCAGCTTGCTGTACAGCTTTTTCAGCCTGTGAAATGGTGGTTTGCTCTCCTTGAATCTGGGCATTAATTGCACTCAGTTCAGCTTTGGCTGTAGCTACGATGCTGGCATACTCATCCCTAGAACGTCGAGATACGGCTCCTTGCGCTGCTAAACTAGCATACCTTTCATAGTCCTGTTGCTTTAATCGCAAATCAGCAGTTTGAGATTGGCGTGCTGCTTCCAGAGATTGAAGTTTAGCACGGGCATTTTCCCGTTGTACTACAGCAGCCTGTCTAGTAGTATTAATTTCATCAATTGTGGCTTGTCTAGAATCGACTTGGATAATTGCTGTTCCGGCTGTAACTGGGTCTCCTGATTTCAGAAATATTTGGGTAACTTGTCCGGCAATTTTGGATGGTATTTGTACTGAACGCTGAGACTCTAAACTAGCAACAAAGTCTGAACTTTCCTCAACTGTACCAATTTGTACTGGTGATACCTTGACTCTTACCCCTGGAATTTTAATATTATTAACTGGTGCTTGATTTGGAGGGTTTAGAACACGCCAAACTGTAGCCGTTCCACCCCCAATAATTAGTATAAAAGCTAACGATAATCGCAGCCACCGTCGTTGTTTAAAGGGTGACTCGACTGAGGTTTGTGAAAGATTATCTCCAAATTCAGTTTGAGGCTCAGGGGATGTCATAAGAAACCTAAAAACAAATTAATTAATACTAAATCAGGATTTTGTATTTTGCCATGAAAATTATTTATTTACCATGATACTTCCTAAACCATGATGTACTGTCTATCTGAAATATACTGTTTAATAAATTATGCTTAAATCTACCTAAAGATACATGATATAATTTATTTATCATGTAATAGGTTATGGCGAATGTATACTCAATTCTTCTGATTCTTGCTCCCTCTCCTTAGTAATTACCTACGGTGTACACACAAGTCTAAAACCCTTGATTTGGGTCGGGTGCGTTATGGAATTTAGTCCTAACGCACCGAGAATCTAAGATGGTGCGTTGCGCTACGCGACAACACACCCTACTAAACTGATTCTGGCTCCCTCTCCTTACTAAGGAGAGGGTTGGGGTGAGGTTCTATAAGCTACTAATTTCCTTGGCAAATAGCTGAGAAATAAAAGGTAAAATATCCCGGCGTTTAGCGTTGGCTTTACCTTCAGTAAATACGACTAAAATATAGGGACGCTGTTCTGGTAACTCAATATACGCTGCATCATGGCGAACTTGACTTGTCCAACCTGCTTTTGACCAAATTTGAGCATCTTGGCTGAGTCCACTCCCTAAAAAACCTGTTACCTGGTCTTCTTCGATATCAGTGGGCAAATCATCGGGGTTGAGACTACGTTTGAGCAAATTCATCATGGCTTGCGATCGCCCACTAGACACTGCCACCCCACCCACAATACTATGAAGTAACTTGGCGATCGCATTGGTAGTTACCATGTTGCGATTATCGAGCATTTCCCCATAAAATGCCCGTTCCCTGCCATAGGGGCCATCACCCCAAGTTTTTTGACAGACGTTAATTGTCTCCATTTCCTCCCAACCCAAAGACTGGAAATAGCGGTTGACAATGTGACGTTGATATTTCCACGTTTCAAAAGGGCCAACCGGTAACTCTGGGCCGGAAGTCGTACCACTGAGGATATCTACAATTAAACTAGTAGCATCATTGCTAGAATCAACAATCATATCGCCCAAGGCTCTTGACAACTCCTGAGAAGCTGAAGTCATGCCTTTTTCCAACCATTCGTTAACTGCGACCAAATAAAACAGTTTAACTACACTCGCCGGGTAAATCCGTTCAACACCACGATAAGTAAAACCACGGACTATATGGTTCCAAAAAGCGTCAGGAGTCAAAGCCCCACCAGTATTTACAGGTACTGGGGGATCATACACAATCCAAGTTAAAGCGACTTGGTTACGGGCTAAGGTGGGAAATGTTGCCCAAGTAGCCTCTAAAATACCATTACCAAGATTTTCGAGTTGTTCGTCTTTTCTAAAGAAAATCATTGCAGAATGCTCTCTAATCCAGAATCCCAAATCCTAAATTCGACATCGGCAGAATACCACTGTATCGCTGATTTGAATTTATATGATTCTCCTGAATGTACGCGCCTGACTACTCAAGCAGCTTCTGGGCGACATTTGCGAATCACATCAAATCGTCAGGTGTCAGCAGTGGAGGTGTGTTTGTGTGAGGATGACTATCCAGGGTGGGTATCTTTTACCGATTTGGCTATATTACAACCTGCGACTGTACTTTATCAGGCTAAATCATTTTCTGAGTCTGAAATTACAAAACTACTCCCAGATATCATTGCTTTTACCCGAAAAGCGATGCAACAGTCAAATTATTATCTGTGGGGTGGTACAGTCGCGCCAAATTACGACTGTTCGGGGTTAATGCAGGCGGCTTTTGTTTCGGTGGGTGTTTGGCTACCCAGAGATGCTTATCAACAAGAAGCTTTTACTGAAAAAATTCCTATGGCTGAGTTAGCCCCTGGGGATTTAGTGTTTTTTGGCACAACCGAAAAGGCTACTCACGTCGGGCTATATTTGGGCGATGGTTATTACATTCATAGTTCGGGAAAAGATCAGGGACGTAATGGAATTGGAATTGATATTCTCTCGGAACAGGGCGATAGGGTGAGTCAGTCATATTATCAGCAGCTGCGAGGTGCTGGTAGGGTGATGAAGAGTTATAAACCACAGAGACGCTGTTCGCGCAGTGTCTTGTAGAGAGGAAGCTGAGGACGATGAGGAGTGGGTTAATTGGTAGGTTAAATCAGGAAGATGGGGCGATTTCGGTGATTGTTCCCGATGTATCTGTGGTTGTGCCGGTGCGGGATGAGGTGGAAAGCTTACCACTTTTGCTGGAGGCGATCGCATCTAATATCCGCGAAACTAATTTTAGTTATGAAATCATTTGTGTCGATGATGGTTCTACAGATGGTTCGGCTGAATATCTCAAGGAACAAGCGCAAATCCGTACTGATTTAAAAGCTGTACTGCTGCGTCGCAACTACGGACAAAGTGCAGCAATGGCAGCTGGGTTTAAGTATGCTATCGGTAAAGTGATTGTCACCTTAGATGCTGATTTGCAAAATGACCCGGCTGATATTCCCTTGTTATTGGCTAAGTTAGAACAAGGCTATGATTTGGTCAGTGGTTGGCGACATCAACGCCAAGATGCTGTAGTTTCGCGGTTAATTCCTTCTAAAATTGCCAATTGGCTAATTGGGAAGGTGACGGAAGTTAAGTTACATGATTACGGTTGTTCTCTCAAAGCTTATCGGTCGGAAGTCTTAGCAGATATGAATCTCTACGGGGAACTGCACCGATTTTTACCTGCTTTGGCTTATATTGAAGGGGCGCGAATTACCGAAATCCAGGTGCGTCACCATGCGCGGCGTTTTGGTCACAGTAAATATGGCATTTGGCGGACGTTTCGCGTGATGATGGATTTGTTAACTATTTACTTTATGAAGAAGTTCCTCACCCGTCCCATGCACGTTTTTGGGCTATTGGGTTTAGGTTCGATGGTGACAGGTACGCTGATTGGGATTTACTTAACTTTCATCAAATTAGCTTTGGGTGAATCAATTGGCAATCGCCCTTTGCTGATTTTAGCAGTTTTGCTGCTAGTGACTGGGGTACAGTTGTTTTGCTTTGGTCTGTTAGGTGAGTTATTGATGCGTACTTACCATGAATCTCAAGGTCGCCCCATCTATCGGGTGCGGGAAGTAGTAGCCAAAAATGTTAAGTAACGTAACAATGTGATTAACACTCTGCACATAAACTTACATCTATTTTGAAAGTTCTTCACACATTGGACGCTAAACTACGACGTAACCTGCTGGTGTTATTTACAGCAGGTTTATTATTCTGGTCTAGCATTGCCTCATTACTGCCCACCCTACCCCTGTATATCGAAGATATCGGTGCAACCAGTCAACAGATTGGTATTGTTATGGGCAGTTTTGCCATCGGGATGCTGGTGTTTCGCCCTTGGTGTAGCAATTTAGCAGATCGCCGGGGTCGTAAGATTGTTTTGCTAATTGGAATGTCAGCAGCTGCGATCGCACCTCTGGGTTATATCTTCGCCACTTCACTGATGCCATTAATGGTTTTACGTGCCTTTCACGGCATCAGTATTGCCGCTTTTGGTACCGGTTACATAGCATTGGTAGGAGATTTAGCCCCTGCTAAAAATCGTGGTGAAGTTATTGGCTACATGAGTTTGGTAAATCCCGTTGGTGTGGCTATTGGGCCAGCTTTGGGGGGATATTTACAAGCCGCTGCTGGTTACACACCATTATTTATCTTATCTGCGGCTTTGGGTTTGATGGGAATGCTATGCATTATACCTATTGTTAATCCACCTATTCATGATACGCCGCACAGCAGCCCGAACGATAACCAATTTTGGGGACTTTTATTTAGTCCCCGTGTACGGATTCCGGCAATTGTCATGTTATTAATTGGTGTGGCTTTAGGTACTCTGCATACCTTTGTGCCATTATTTATTAAATCAACGAATGTAGATTTGAATCCAGGACTGTTTTACACAGTCGCGGCGATCGCCAGTTTTAATGTCAGGTTATTTATCGGTCGGGCTTCTGATAAATATGGCAGAGGTTTATTTATCACCCTCAGCTTGATTGCCTTTACCTTAGCAATGATTGGTATATGGCAAGCCAACAGCGCCCCTGTATTCTTACTCTCAGCCTTTGTCCAAGGCGCTGCTTCTGGAACAGCAATTCCCATGATGGCCGCAATGATGACCGACCGCGCCCTACCTCATGAACGAGGGCGAATCTTTGGTGTATCTTTAGTGGGATTAGATATTGGTATTGCGATCGCCGGGCCAGTTCTCGGTACTATTGCCGAACAAGTAGGCTACCGCAATATGTTTGGTTATGGTGCTGGTTTAACTTTCCTCGCAATTCTGATATTTCTCACCCAATCCAGCCATAACCTCAACAATTCCCTGCGCTTTGCTTTGGGGCGTGCTGAAGATACTTATGCCTTAAATAATGGCAACTAGCACCGCAGGGCGGAAGTCAAAAGTCAAAAGTCAAAATTTCCGCCGTTCTATACTAGAAAGCAAAAAAGGCAAAATAGAAATATATCTACTTTGCCTTTTTCTTTTTTTAAAACGGGCGAGGAGGGATTCGAACCCCCGACACCGTGGTCCGTAGCCACGTGCTCTAGTCCACTGAGCTACACACCCTTACAAGAATTTTATCTTAACACCACTTTCAAAATAATGCAAGACAATTTTTTATCTAATTCTGCCAAATTATCACACCTTGATCATCAAGGCGAAGCACAGATGGTAGATGTATCGGCGAAAATGCCTACAATCAGAGAAGCAGTAGCTGTAGCTAAGGTGCGAATGTTGCCAGAAACCTTCGCTGCCATTCAAGCAGGCAATGCGCCAAAAGGGGATGTATTAGCAACGGCGAGGTTAGCAGGGATTATGGCAGCTAAACAGACAGCGACATTGATTCCCCTGTGTCATCCCTTACCACTACAAAAAATTACAGTTGAGATTACACCAGATTTCCAACTTCCTGGTTATCAAATTCATGCCACAGTCAAAACTAAAGCTGAAACAGGTGTGGAAATGGAAGCTTTAACAGCCGTCTCTGTGGCAGCTTTGACTTTATACGATATGGCAAAAGCTTTAGAAAAGTCTATTCAAATTGAATCGATTCAACTAGTAAGTAAAACTGGCGGGAAATCAGGCGATTATTTCTCGCCAGTAGCAGAATCTAAATAATTTTGCCTATGGCTTTATTGAGATCAGTTGGAGTTTCGTATTCTTCGTTTTCTGGTAGTTGCTCTAATATTGAAATTACATCCTGGTCAGCACCTTGTTGTTTAGCGTGCTTGATTAAATCGGACTTTCCCGCCGGATAATCAAAACCTTTTAAATGTTTTTGGATTTCTACAGGATTTGCTTTAGTCATTTTTATCCACCTCTAACGCTTATTTACATCTTTACAAGTCAATTTATTAAATCCCTCTATCAAAAAGATGAATGATTCTTCACTCAAATAAATTAAAAGCTCACCCAATTGATAATCCACCATTATTTTATCTTATCGGCGTTTATCGGCGTTTATCTGCGGTTAAATATCCTAATCTAAATCATCTTGAATTATATAAAATTTCTGACTTGAGTAAGTACACAAATGAACACAGATAAGTATGTAATTCATTCACAAATTCCAGCTACTATATAAAATTGCATCTAATTTTCGAGATTTTGTGGCCAGAGAACCTTAAAAACCTTAAAATAAGTAAGTACATAGCAATCAGCTGTGTTTCTACTGTGTTCAAGTCTGTAATAAATCTTTATGCCCCCTCGTTGGCCTCGCAAACCCGACCGCAAAGACCCAGCATTCCGCAAGTTAGACGACCGGATTAATTTTGCTGTCCATGTCGCACTGACTACAGCTGTTAATTCTAGTTTATGGTTTATTCACAACTTAAAAGCAGCTACCTGGGAATGGCTACCCTGGTTAACCGCAGGTTGGATATTAGTATTGTTGGTGCATCTGATTTATATTAGTGCGATCGCTAACTATACCGAAACTCCATCCAAATCAACCTAAAGATGGAGTATTAAGGCTAGGGCGATTGTAACCTGTGGCAGTAGATTCAGCTTGATAATTGCGCGATAATAGTTAGAGACCCTGATAGTTAACGCTCTTTGTTGATATAAGGTGGTTTTTATGCCTACGACTCAAACCGCAGAATTACTGGAAGCCCTAGCTGCTGAAATTGGTGAGGCAGTCTATATAGACATTGCCAAGTGGCATCTTTATTTATCTGATGCCAAACTACATACTGTAGTTGCTGAACAGATGTATCCCTTAATTAGTTCTCAGACTGTAAATGAAGACCGAGTTATAGCAGTCTTAGAATCTATCCCCGTGAAAATCGGTGGTGGGAGAAAAGAATTGCCTTTAAATGACCTACTACCACTCCAATGTCAAGTAAACCTAGTAGATATTTTAGAGAAATATCAACGCGAGATTTAATTTCTGCTTTCTGAGTGTTGATAATTTGCGTTTTGGGCAACCTCAACCAGGAGGTGACAGATATGAGTGCATATCAGTTTCACGACGAATACACTTTAGCCGAAACAGCAGAAGAACTTGGTAAAGAAGCTTTAAAATTGGGTTTAATACCTAGTTTTTTGGTGCGCCATTTTCCTGATAGCAGGCAATACTATATCCCCAACGAAGAAGAATCTCAACCTCTGACACCAGAACAAGCATATCTGCGGTTTAAGAAACTGGTTGAAGAATCTAGTACCGCAAGGCGGAATTCGTAATTCGTAGTTCGTAATTCGTAGTTCGTAGTTCCGACAGTACAAGAGTTATGTTGATTTGGAATGAGTAATTAATTTATCAACGATTTTTGGATAAAGTTTACATCAATTCCGCATGAAAATTTAGTGAGGTAATGTATATGTTTTTACAACTCAAAGATTCCGGCGATATCGTCAAAATTCTTGATTTTCAGGAATTAATCGATCCCAATACGAATATTATCCACGCCCAAGACCAATTAGGTGAAGAAGAACAAGAACCTGATACCTATAGAAAACAAAATCTCGTCTTCCCCTCCGGTGAAAGTCTCCCACGCTGTTGGGTAGATGCAAATTATAGACATCCTCAACTTTCATCATCTTCTCAGCACCGATAAACAAAAATAAATATTTAAGTAGGTTGGGTTGTTCGCGTCAGCGTTGCGTAGCAATGGTACAAAACCCAACATTTGAGAGGCTTTGTTGGGTTTCACTTTGTTCAACCCAACCTACAACTGTGTTTTTCTGTGGTTTATTTCTCTGAATCTAACTGTTACTAGAAACAGCTTTTTCTACTACCGCTTCAGGCTGCTGTGAGTTGGGAAAAAATGCCTTAGTAATCCAGTGAGTTAAGATATGGGAAAGTAAACCCAAAGGGCCAGCAAACAAACATAAGGCAATAGAGTGAATTGTCCAAATACCTGTTTTCTGACCTTCTAAATATATCCAGCGCCCGACAAATAAATCCATCACCAAAAAATGAATCCAACCCGTTGCAGCAGCTGTTTCATTTGCAAAAAATCTCGCAATATCGGCTAATTGAGGATTGGATAAAGCCGCAGCATTTTCTGGTGTAATGCTATTGATAAACAAATACAAATATGCACCAGCAAGCACTACAAAAGGTAGATATGATTCCATTACTTGCCGTGTAAATTTCCACTTAGGTAGGAAAATCATCAACACCCAAAAGGGTAAAACGAAAATATTAGCAATGTCAAATAGTTGAGAGATATTCATAAATTTGGGGAGATTATAAAGCTACCAATTGTGATTCTATTTCTGAAGATTTTAAATCACGACCAATAAAAACTAAACTGGTTTGTTGAGGTTCCTGTGGTTTCCAAGGACGGTCATAAAATTTATCAAATCGAGTGCCGACACCTTGCATTACTAGGCGCATGGGTTTGTTAGCTACTGCGACAAAGCCTTTGATGCGATAGATTTCTTGTTGATTAGCCAGTTTTTGCAGTTCTTGTTGCAGTTTTTCTGGGTCAAAAGTGCGGTTTAAAACTAAGTGAGTTGAGGTAATTTCTTCGTCGTGTTCGTGGTCTTCTTCGGTGTCGTGATGGCTGGGACGACTATCTAAATTATCTTCAACTGCGGCTTGGAATCCTAATAGTATAGAGGCATCAAGTGTACCGCGATCGCTTTCTACAATCTTCACCACTCTGGGCAATTCTTGCTTAATCAATTCCTCAACTCGATGCTTGGTTTCAATATCCACTAAATCAGTTTTATTCAACACCACCAAATCTGCACAAGCAAGTTGGTCTTCAAACAGTTCTTGCAAGGGTGTTTCATGTTCTAGACTATCATCTGCTTGGCGTTGAGATGCGATCGCCTCTAGATTACTAGCAAATGTACCTGATGCTACGGCTGCACAATCTACCACGGTAATTACTGCATCCACTGTAGCTGCGGCGCGAATTTCTTGCCAGCGAAAAGCTTTAATTAAAGGTTTGGGTAAAGCTAACCCGGAAGTTTCAATTAAAATACAGTCAATGCTATCTCGCCGCTTGATGAGTTCTTGCATCGTGGGATAAAACTCTTCCTGCACGGTACAGCATAAGCAGCCGTTAGTTAATTCAAAAATATTACTGCCATCGTCCCCATCTTCGGGGCAAATCTGACAGGATTTTAACAATTCACCATCAATACCCAGTTCGCCAAACTCGTTGACTAACACTGCAATTCGGCGACCTTGATTGTTTTGTAGGAGGTGGCGAATTAAGCTGGTTTTACCACTGCCTAAAAAGCCTGTAATTACTGTAACAGGAATTTTTGTAGCCATTGTTTAGTTGGAGATATGCGCTGAGGCAATAATTGCGTCTGTCTCTATTTTCCCTCAGCTAGGACACTAAAAAAACATTTGGGGCAACTTCTTTGCGATCGCCTGATCTCAAATCAGGTGAACCCAAAAAAGCTGCCCCTAGATTTTACTTGCAACAAAATTTACTCAGCAGTAGCCAGTTCGGTGTTGCCACGATTGCGGCGACGTGTGAGACTGTTAAACAGCATGACACCGATGGATTTAATCAAATTACCTTCCAATTCTTGGAACATCTTCATGTTCATCCCAAAAGCGGAGTTAGCTTCATCGACAATGCGATCGCCTGAAGCTTCATCCAGGGGTAATTCATCCAGAGTTTGACGGTATTTAGCTTTAAAAGCCTTTTCGTCGGTAATATCTGCAAATTCATAGAACGCAGTCCCTTGACCCTCAGACAAGTTCATCGCTGTCACAGCAATGTTTTTGAGAATTTGACCACCGGAGAGATCACCCAAATAACGAGTATAGGAATGGGCGATTAATAATTCTGGTTCTGTTTGCGAAATTTCGCGGATGCGTTGCACATAAGCTGCACCTGCTGGCGAAAGTTTAACTTCTTCCCGCCAGTTAGTACCAAAATAGTAACTCAAATCTTGCTCTAAGGTCTGCTTGCGGTTGAGTTGAACAAAGTTAATTTTGCCGAGAATCGGATGCTGACGGTGCTTTTCCATCTCCTCTTCCATCGCGGAGTAGATGAAATAAAAGTTAGCTACTAGTTTGCGGTAAGAATTTTTCTCAACCACTCCTTTTAAAAAACACTTGACAAAACCCACATTTTCTGCCATTGTATGGGCTTTTTTAGTACCTAAACGTAATTTGCTGGCTAAATTGCTGCTCATACTAAATTTCTCAACTTAAAAGGTTAATTGCTGAAGTTACGATTTATGAATGGCTAAAACAGGCCATCAAAACGTTAGATTAAAACTATTTGATGAGAATTTATATTAAAATTTTTTAAGTTGCCCGAACTTGGACTTCAATTCAAACGTCAATGAGGCTAAGTAATTGAGAACTCCATCAGGAGATTTTGAGGTACTTTTTATGTCCGTGAGCTAAACTTTGGTTTAACCTTTAATATCGCTGTAAAATTCTGATATTCACAGTTTTTTAGCTTGTGATCAACTTGCCAAATCGCCGTTAATAACTATCCACAGGAAGAATTTTATGGCAATTCATCAAATACAAAGAGACACTTGTCGCATAAAATACTGACATTGCCTCAGTAAAAGATTCAGTAATTTTACTTAAAAATATGTATTCACCTGATTTTGCCAATAAAAACCAGTATATATTACAGATAAACAGTTAGCTCAGTCGAAATGACTAAAGTAACGTGTACAGTGAGTGATGTTTTCCAATGTGATGGTGCGGGGAGTTAAAAGTTATGGTTACATCTATAAATAAAAGCCAAAGCGAGATTCGAGGTAGTTCTAAGTCAGAATTTCACAAATCAGGCAAAGGTCTGGATGGCAATTTTGCGCTTAACTTATTATCACTACCAAAGACTGCCTTGTTTGGCACAGACGGGATTCGTGGAGAAGTGGGAGAACTATTGAATGCGCCCCTAGCATTACAAGTGGGTTTTTGGGCGGGTATGGTTTTGCAAAATCATAGTTGTCAAACAGGGCCAGTCATCCTGGGGCAAGATTCCCGCAACTCTAGCGATATGCTGGCAATGGCTTTAAGTGCTGGGTTAACAGCAGCCGGGGTAGAGGTTTGGTATTTGGGGTTATGTCCCACTCCCACAGTTGCTTATTTAACCAGCATCAGTGCAGCCATCGGTGGAGTGATGATTTCTGCTAGTCATAATCCCCCAGAAGACAACGGGATTAAGATTTTTAATGGCAATGGTTCTAAGTTATCTCCAGCATTGCAGGCAGAGATTGAGGCGGGACTCCGGGGACATACAGTTACGGGTAAAGTTCGTAATTGTGGACGGCATTATTCGCGCGGGGAATTAGTGAGTCAGTACGGCGAAACCTTGAAAGCATCCTTGCAGCAAACGGTAAATCTTCAAGGGCTGAAAATTGTTTTAGACTTAGCCTTTGGTGCAGCAGTGGGGTTAGCACCAAAAATATTTACCCAAATGGGGGCAGAGGTAATCTGCTTACATAATCAAGCTGATGGCGATCGCATTAACGTCAATTGCGGTTCCACTGATTTAGCAATTTTGCAAGCCACAGTTAAGGAACATCAAGCCGACTTGGGTTTTGCCTTTGATGGCGATGCTGATCGCGTCTTAGCTGTAGATCATACTGGTAGGCAAGTCGATGGTGATTATATTCTTTATCTGTGGGGACTGCACCTCAAACAACAGCAACAACTCCCAGATAACCTGATTGTTTCCACCGTCATGGCTAACTTAGGCTTTGAGAGGGCTTGGCAACAACAAGGTGGGAATTTAATTCGTACCGCCGTTGGGGATCAATATGTCCAGGCGGAAATGATGCGGACTGGGGGAATGTTAGGCGGTGAACAATCTGGTCATATTCTTTGCCGCCATTACGCCATTACTGGTGATGGTTTATTAACAGCTTTACATATAGCAGCTTTAGTCAAAGATGCCGGTGTTCCCCTCAGCGAAATGGTAGATCAAAGCTTTCAGACTTATCCCCAATTCTTACGGAATGTCCGAGTTATAGATCGCGATCGCCGCTTAAATTGGCAAGATTGTATACCAGTACAACAGGCGATCGCTTTAGCCGAAACTGCAATGGGTGATGCTGGCAGAATATTAGTCAGGGCTTCTGGTACAGAACCAGTGATCAGAGTCATGGTAGAAGCTGCTAATGCAGAACTTGCTAACCACTGGACAAATGAATTAGTATCTCAAGTTCAGCAACACCTGACAGTTTAAGTTTTGCATTCAAACAGCTTTTTGATGACAGCTTTTGCAAATGAATAGCCTAATTCAAATGCAGAAGTTGTTACCTTTGGGGTTAATCATCTGAATTAACAAGATATTCCACTAGATATAAAATTTTGATGGAAAAAATTAATTGTCACAAATCAGATAGGATTGCTACAGTCATCCCAACTTATTTGTAAAGTACGGCTTATGTGAGTTGGAGTCTGGAAAGGCGTAAATACGTCAACGCGACTAAATATCTTGGCTAAACCACAGCCTAAAACCCTTGCTATTGCTTGGGCATTTTTAATTCACATAAGGCGTAAAGTATAAAATATGATTTTCTATTTATGCCGAAATTAAAATCCAAATCACAGAAATCAAAAAGCTCAAAACAACAGAAAAAAAAGGAAGCTTCTACTTCTAGCCTCAAAGAACGGTTAGCCCAAAAGCGTAAAAAAACTCAAGCACGTAAAGAATTTACCACCCTACTGACCGCCGCTAGCTTTACCAGCTTCTTTTTTGGCATTCTACTTTTTTTTGTCGGTGGAGTGAAGGTGGCACTTCCTGGTGTGTTGGGCATTCTGATCATGTCATTTTCCTACAAATATCCCCGCGCAGGCTTGTTTGCTTTTCTGATTTATATGCCATTTGGGGGTACTATCACCTATTACATCGGTAACAGTCCCGTTCTGCAATTGGCTAAAGATGCTTTTTACGTTCCTGCCTTGATTGCATTTTGGCAAACTTGCCGCAAACAAGGACTACCTCTAATAGTTCCCAAAGCTATTAAGACTCCACTGTTGATTTTATTTTGTTGTTGTCTATTGACACTAATATTTATCAATGGTGGACAACACCTGAATCCTCCCACAGTGGGACTTTTGCAAAACGCACCCAATGAAAATCCCATAGGTATGGGTATTTTGGGACTAAAAGTATTTTTGGGTTATCTGCCATTAATTGGTTGTGCTTATTATTTAATTCGGGATAAAAAAGACTTCCTATTTTTATCTCGCCTACAGGTTTCACTCATACTTATCTGCTGTGGTCTGGGAATTCTTCAATATGTCTTACTACTAACTGGAGTCTGTGAAGGAACCAGAAATGCTTCAGGTGACGATTTATTTAAAGCATCACTAGATGCTCGGTGTTATTTTGGTGGTTCTCTACTCTATAGTCCTAGTCAGGGAGTAATTCGCTTACCAGGGACTTTTGTCGCCCCTTGGCAATGGGCATGGTTTTTGATTTCTAGCACCTTTTTTGGCTTTGCTACAGGTTTCGCTGACCCTTCAGTTATTTGGCGGTTATTAGGTTTAGGTTCTTTAGCAACAGTTTTTATCAATGCAGTGGTCTCTGGACAGAGAATTGCCTTAGCCCTCGTGCCAGTTTGCTTCATACTCTTACTAATACTTACTGGTCAAATTCGTAACTTAAAACGCTTTGTCCCAATGGCAATAGGACTTGCCCTGATTTTGGGAATTGCAATGGCCAGTTATCCGGAGGTTGTGCAAGAACGGATAGATAGTTTTACAAGTCGCGCCGAAGCTTCACCCCCGGAAGAATTTATTCTCCAGCAGTTTGAAGAAAATTGGAAAAATGTCGCTAGCCCAATTGGTAGCGGCTTAGGCCGGGCGACTAATTCAGCTAGGGCATTGGGCAGAACTAAGCTGGTAGAAACATACTACCCCAAGGTACTGTGGGAGGTAGGTATTGTGGGAGTACTAGGATTTTTAGCTTTGGTGACAACCCTGACAATTACTGCTTTCAAAACATATCGTTCCATCAAAGACCCTAATTTACGCATTTATGCTGCTTCAATGTGGGTGTTTATACTTGTTATCAGCTATAATACTTATTATTATCCTTTAGATGTTGATCCAGTAGCTGTATACTACTGGTTTGCCGCAGGTGTACTGTTTAAATTGGCAGTACTGGATAAACAAGAAAGACACAATGTTGAGCCTATAGAAACAACAAAGAAGAAATCTTTCCGGGCAAAAGTTTAATGAGTTACAGTCCCATTAGCAGCGAAATACCATGAAAAATGGTAACTTGAGCAGAGAATACTATGATCGAGCCGCAAATTTATTTCCATACCAAAACAGATGCATGATTTGCCTTTAATTTCCGTAATTATTCCCACCTATGGGAGAGAAGAAACGCTGCGGGATAGTATCATAGATGTTTTAAAACAGGACTATCTCCACTTTGAGGTTTTGGTGGTAGACCAATCTCCCACACACGAACCAGAGATTCAAGCCTATCTAGAAGAAATCTCCGCAGCAGGTAAAATTCAGTGGTTTCGCTTAGATTGGGCGAGTTTACCAGGGGCGCGTAATTATGGTGTGCGACGCTCAAAAGGTGAAATCATTTTATTTATTGATGATGATGTGGAAATTACCCCGGAATTTTTAGCCGCCCATGCCAAAAACTATGTGCAGAATCCAGAGATAGGGGCTGTGGCTGGGCGAGTATTTGACAGAGGTAAATTAAGTGATTCGGGTGGTGAGTTGCAGATTGAATATTTACCCCCTCAAGCAATGGACCCTGGAATCGCTTGGTATCACATTGATTTAGTCCACACCATCAAACCCCAGCAAGTATTAACAGCTAGGGGTTGCAATATGTCTTTTCGCCGCGAAATTTTTACTAAATACGGACTGCACTTTGACGAGAGATTTCGGGGTAGTGCGGTGCGCGAAGAATCAGACTTTTGTTTGCGAATCCGACAGACGGGATATAAGATTTGGTATGATCCAGAGGCTTATTTGATACATTTAGGCGAAGAAACTGGAGGTTGTCATGATATTAGTATGCGATCGCTCAAATATCAACTCACCTTTTACCACAATCATTTCTTAATGGCGCTAAAAAACCTCAACGCCATCCAAGCCTTACGCCTATACGCCGCTTTATTTGACTGTCACGTTCTCGGACACCCGCCTTGTAACAAAAGTGGTTCACCTATAAAAATTGTGACTCGCGGTATTTTCTATACTTTAGGTTTTCTCAAAGCTTTGGGTACTGTTATTCAGTCAATCTGGAATGATGGTCAAACTTATACTCACCTGGATCAACAAATTTAGTCATTAGTCATTTCTGAAATTTGACTATTAATAAATACTCAAAATTTATGAAAATTTTAGTTGCTAGTCATTCCTATATTGTAGACCTCAACTGTGAAAAATTACGGGCTTTAGCTCAATTAAAACCAGGAATTGAAGTAACAGTTATCGTTCCTAAAACCTGGAAACCTGGGGGTGTACAAAACAAAGTTATTACTACTGAATACCGGGATGAAGGCAATTTTAAAATTGTCCCAATTTCTAACTTCAGTCAAAACCATCAAGGCCTTCTGACTTTTGGTACTGATTTAATCTCTTTATTACGCAAATTTCGCCCCCAAATTATCCAAGTAGAACAAGGTTCTAGAGGTTTAGCCTATGCTCAAATGATTTTTCTCAATCAGCTATTAGGACTCAAGGCAAAAAATATATTTTTTACTTGGTGGAATCTGCCCTACGAGCTAAAATTTCCGATTGCTTTATTAGAGAAATATAATCTTAACCATAGTCACGGTATCATTTCTGGTAATCGAGATGGTGCGGAAGTTCTCAGACAACGAGGATATCAAGGTAAAATTAAAGTTATGCCCCAATTGGGTGTTGATGAACGTTTGTTTACTCCCAAACAGCAACCAGAATTAGCCAGTAAATTGGGGATTAAATCTGATGATTTTGTTGTAGGTTTTGTGGGACGCTTTGTCCCAGAAAAAGGTTTACTCACGCTTTTACAAGCTTTACTAACTATCAAAGATAAACCTTGGAAATTATTACTATTGGGACGGGGAGAGTTACAAGCAGAATTAATTAAAATAACTACAGAAAACAATCTCAGAGAACGGGTAATTTTTGTAGAAAGTGTACCCCATGATCAAGTTGCCAATTATATCAATTTAATGAATACTTTGGTACTACCTTCAGAAACAACTTATAAATTTAAAACCTTGACTGCGGCGGGTTGGAAAGAACAATTTGGTCATGTACTAATTGAGGCTATGGCTTGCCAAGTTCCGGTAATTGGTTCTGATTCTGGTGAAATTCCCAATGTAATTGGTGATGCTGGTTTAGTATTCCCTGAAGGCGATATTCCAGCTTTGGCTAATTGCTTAATGCAATTAATAGACCAACCAGATATTGCTCAGAGTATTGGTAAAAAGGGTTATGAAAAAGCCCTGAATAAATATACTAATAAGGCTTTAGCACAGCAGCAATTGGAGTTTTATCAAGAATTAATTAATAATTAAAGGTTCGCGCCTTAGCGAAGCGAAGTACGAAGTACGTTAGGCGCAAAGGCGCAAAGAAGAACACAAAACAATGAAAATTTTACAAATTATTCCTTCTGTTTCTGTTGTGTATGGCGGTCCCAGTCAAATGGTTATTGGGCTGGCTTCTGCGTTGGCGAAAGAGAACGTAGAAGTTACGATTATCACAACTGATAGTAATGGTGATAGTGGCCAAAAACCTCTGGATGTGCCTTTAAATTGTCCAGTGAAACAAGATGGTTATGAAATCATTTATTTTCGTTGCGCCCCATTTCGTCGCTATAAGTTTTCGCTTGATTTATTACAATGGTTAAAAGTTCACGCTGGTGAATATGATTTGGCACATATTCATGCTTTATTCTCTCCTGTAAGTAGTGCTGCGGCTAGGGTATGTCATCAGCAAAAGCTACCTTATATTTTACGTCCTCTGGGAACTCTTGATCCTGCTGATTTACGCAAAAAAAAGCAATTAAAACAGCTTTATGCGGGACTTATTGAACGTCGAAATTTAGCTGATGCAGCCGCAATTCATTTTACCAGTGAACAAGAGGCGAAAATCTCAGAACGCTTTGGGGTAGTGACACGAGATTTGGTGATTCCTTTAGGTGTAATTCCCCCGGAAAAGGTGGGAGATGGGGGGAGTTTAGTCCGTAGTCAATGGGGAATACCTCAAGATTCACCTTTAGTGCTGTTTATGTCGCGCCTTGACCAAAAAAAAGGGTTAGATTTGTTAATTCCAGCCCTAGAAAAGCTTTTAGAGTCTAAGTGCAGTTTTCACTTTGTTTTAGCTGGGACAAATTCTCAAGACCCAGATTATGAGCAAAAAATCAAAGATCAGATTGCCAATTCACCATTGCGATCGCATACTACAATTACAGGCTTTGTGAGTGGTGAGTTAAAAGCTAGTTTACTACAAGCTGCTAATCTATTTGTATTGCCTTCTTACTATGAAAATTTTGGCATTGCTGTAGCTGAAGCTATGGTAGCAGGTATACCCGTAGTTATTTCTGATCAGGTGCATATTTGGCAACAGGTGCGTGATAGCAAGTCAGGCTGGGTAGGTACAACAGATGTAGAAACTTTTGTAGAATTAATAGCAGAAGCTTTGCAAAATCCTCAAGAATGTCAGCAACGGGGATTAAATGCCCAAAAATATGCTTTAGAGTATTTTAGTTGGAGTGCGATCGCCCGTAAAGTCATCCAAGCTTACCAAAAAATTATCACAAAATAAACACAGAAAATGCATACCTCACATTTTAATTAATTTGTACTTCTTGCTACGTTAAAAAATTAAAATTTTGTTACAAACTGCTAAAAGCCGATGGAGAAACTGTGATTTATGCCATGATCGCAATGTAAAATACATAAGCCTTTCTAAATTACAGGGAATCTTGCATGACTCTCCGTCTTGGTGATACAGTACCCAACTTTACACAAGCCTCTACACACGGCGATATCAACTTTCACGAATGGGCGGGTGACAGCTGGGTAGTGCTGTTTTCTCACCCTGCTGACTTTACGCCTGTTTGTACCACAGAATTAGGCACAGTTGCCAAACTAAAGCCCGAATTTGACAAGCGTAACGTAAAAGCGATCGCACTTAGTGTTGATGATGTTGACTCCCATAATGGTTGGGTAGGAGACATCGAAGAAACTCAAGGAACCGCCCTCAACTACCCCATTCTCGCAGATGCGGATAACAAGGTTTCTAACCTTTATGACATGATTCACCCCAACGCAGCGGCAAACATCACAGTGCGTTCGGTATTCGTTATCGACCCCAACAAAAAACTGCGTCTTAGCTTCACCTATCCCCCCAGCACAGGACGCAACTTTGATGAACTATTGCGAGTAATTGATTCTCTGCAATTAACAGATAATTACAGCGTAGCTACACCTGCTGACTGGAAAGACGGGGAAGACTGCGTAATTGTACCCTCATTGAAAGACCCCGAAGTTCTCAAAGAGAAATTCCCCAAAGGTTACAAAGAAATCAAACCTTATTTACGGATGACTCCTCAGCCTAACAAGTAAGTTTCATTGACATCAATATTAGTATATTCGTCGTAGAGTGGGTTAGCGATCGCGTCACCCACTTTTTTATATATTTAGACGCGATTTATCGCGTCTCTACATGAGAATTTGATGATTATCTGATATCAAGTCCGGTAAATTAATTACGATATGTCATTGCGAGTGCAACGTATCGCTAAAGCGAAAGCTCCGCTAACGCGTAGCGTGGCGTTAGCCATAGTGGAACGACGCAATCGCCCAGACTCTGCGATTACTTCACTTCGCTATCGCTACGTTCGTAATGACAAGCGTTTAGTCGGACATGATATGAACCGTATTGAGTGCTATTCTGCATTCAAAAATTCTAAATACCCTTTACTGAGTTCTTTCACTGCTAAATCATAAAACTGCTTACCATGTTCTGGTGTTGCTAAAGCCGGATTTGAACCCATGCGTCCATCTGGGTAACTTTTACGGAAGTCAGTTGCACTATAAATTCTGTGTCCACTGGCAACTTCTGGAGAGAGAGGGGCTTGTTTGATCGACTCTGGATAAATATACTGGGTGAGGGCGACTTCACTGGGAGTTGCATGAGAACCTTCTTGGTCGCCATATAATTCTTTAGCGAGTTTGTATACAGAACCGCACATAAACCAGTTAGCTACTTGACATTGTACCTGTTGGGCGTTGACAATCTGCAAATCTTCCAAATGTGCGTAAGTTTCCGAAAAAGCAGCTTTGAGGGTGGCAATATTACCACCGTGTCCATTGATAAAGTAGAATTTGGTAAAACCAGCTTTGGTTAAACAAGTGATGTAGTCTCGTACTACCTGAATCATAGTACTGGGACGCAGACTTATTGTGCCAGGAAAAGCGGTATGATGTAATGCCATGCCCACATTGATTGTAGGGCCAATGAGTGCCTGAGTTGCGTCACCCACACCACGTGCGATCGCCTCTGCACAAATCGCATCAGTCCCAATTAAACCTGTGGGACCGTGTTGTTCTGTAGAACCAATGGGGAGAATAATACCCCGTGATTGTTGTAAATAAGCTTCAACTTCTGTCCAAGTGCTTAAATGTAGTTGCATTTTGCAGAAAAATCTAGTTTAGGAATATCCAATTTCTAGCATTTTAAAAAATTCTTGGACTACTTCATCTGGATTTTCATAACATCTAGAGGAATCAAATCTTTCCACGACCTTGATACCGTGTCTTCTAAAAATGCGTTCTCTTTCTTGTTCTTCTACTCTGCGTTCTGGGGTATGATAGGGTCCATCAACTTCCAAAATTCCCCATTTACCGTTGTAACAAATTAGAAAATCAGCCTCTTTATTAGCTCTCCCATTGGGTGTATTGAGTCGAGCTAAACAGTTTGGTAAAAATAAAACTTCAGCCCTATCTAGTGCTTCAGCAATTTTGATTTCTGTTTTTGAGCGAAATGTTAGCCTTTGCCAAGTATGAGTTTTTTGATTTGAATAAAATTGAACTCCTTGGTTATTGGCAGCATTTACACTTTCAGGCGTTTTGCGTAAAATTAAGTCTGTATTTTCTATAATCTTTTTGTATAAACTAGCAAATTCTCCAGGTAAAAATTTACCTTCTATCGGTCGTCTTTCTTCTGGATTAATTCTGTCTTCTTCCTCATCATATTCACCAGATAAATAAACATATTCACAAATTACTTTATCTAGTTTTGTTTTACTATTAATACTCCAATCTTTTATACAAGCACCTGTCAGAGTTGCGTGATCAAAATTGGTAGCGATTACTTTCGATTCATATAAAATAGTCCTACCCAGGTCAGCACTACTAAGATTAGCACTACTCAGGTTAGCCCCTCTCAGGTCAGCACTACTAAGATTAGCACTACTCAGGTTAGCCCCTCTCAGGTAGGCATTCCTCAGGTAGGCATTACTCAGGTAGGCACTAGTCAGGTTAGCGCCACCCAGTTGAGCATCAAACAGGTCAGCATTACTCAGGTCAGCATCAAGCAGTTCAGCCCTTCTCAGGTTAGCCCAACTCAGGTTAGCCCAATTCAGGTTAGCATTACTTAGGTTAGCAAGACGCAGGTTAGCATTACTCAGGTCAGCATTAGTCAGTTTAGCCCCACTCAGGTCAGCAAAACTCAGGTCAGACTGACTCAGGTCAGCATGAATCAGGTCAGCATCAATCAAGTCAGCATGACTTAGGTCAGCTTCTACAGATGTATTTTCACTCCTCCACTCATTCCAAACTTGGACACCCTGTTTCAGTATTGCTAGATGCTGCTCATTCGCCATTATCGATTTTTTATACTTAAATTTATCAATATTCGGATTTTAACCTAATACCGGGAAACAAGCCCTTGAAAGTTAGTTAAAGTTCTGGTTTGGGGCGATTTTATTCGGGTTGACTGATTTTATCAGCATTAGTCAACAATTCAAGGTGGGTTACGCTGTCGCTTTAGCGCAGCCATGCCCCCTTGGGCTATACCCACCCTACGTTTCTGAATCAGAGTATAAAATCCCAAAATTACGTTTCTTTTCCTTCCTACCTTTGCGCCTTTGCGCCTTTGCGCGAAACAAATCCATATTCTCAATCATCAACGCCATATTTTCTACAGAACGTCAAAAAGACACAGTACATACTGTGCCTTTTTCCTTGTATTCAATTGACTGTAGAGATGTTTGCATTCTGGAGAATAGAACCAACCAAAAGACCAGAGAATTAATTCTTGATGCTTGACTAATCAAAGCAATACAGCACTTCCGGCAGCTATGAGGTACATCCCCAAAACTGAAAGCTATGATAGGAGAGGGACACAGGATAAATCTGTATTGCATAATAGCCGGAAGCGCTGTAATGTTTTTTCACGTCGCTTGTAATTTCCCATGTACAAGACATACCAGCAGGAAAAGTCACTAAATCGCCTTTACCCATCTGCACTGGTTGTCCACCATCAGGTGTAACAACGACATCACCTAACAAAAAATAGCAAGTCTCTTGAGAATCATAAGTCCAGGGAAATTTGGATATTTCTTTCTGCCAAATTGCCCATTTGAAAACACCTAACTCCTTAAGATGTTCTTCACTCGGTTGATGCTCAATTTTAATTTCCATGCTATGTTTTCTCGGTTGGGATTTAGCAGTATAGATCGATGTCTTCTCCACACTTATCTACTAAATAACATAATGCCCGAAAGCGCAAGCCGACAAACTGATCATAAAGTGGATTCAGCTTACACATTGCGGGAATATGTCCTATTTTGCGACCAAATAAAATGACATCACGCTCAAAAGGACACTGCGCCGGAATCAATTTCGCAATAAAGTGAGCAAAGTCACGATTTTTAATTTCGAGATTGTCGAGCTTGTGACGCAATGGTTGCAGTAAATCGAATTTAGGCAGAGTAAATTTATTTTTTCTACCCGCTTGATGCGTGGCTTCTACTTCTGCTGGTTTGATGAAAGCAGGTAGGATAATATGTTGATTATTTGTCTTAAGCATATTTCTGAGCAAGGTCTTCCTTGTATTGATAAACTATTTGCCGATTTAGAGCTTTACCATGCAATCTATGTCGGTCATTTGTCTTGTACCTAACGGATGAATGGAACGAGGAAAGGCACAATGTGAGTAATTTGCATAGAACTTGCTGGTAAATAGTTCACTTACTTATATTTAAGCTCACTAGATAACGAATAACTGTCCCGTTAAATACAAAATAACAAAGAAAATATAAATATGGCCTTCCATTAACTTATACTTATTGATTGCTGATTTTGAAAGTAGCGATCCCCTATATTTTATTCCAATTCATAGTTTAGAAACTGCCTAGTAGTTGGTTTTATACTGTTGTTGGCTAAAGCAGGTGTAACCTTGATTCTGGCTAGGCTGAATTTTTAGTTATTGCTTAACCTTGAACGATATTAAAGGCTTGGTATCAAAAAAAATGTCCCTTTTGCTACAAAACTTCTCCTCAATATTATTTAATTAACCGCACAATATTCTTTCATAAGTAGAAACTAATTTAATTTCATCAGTTTCCGCAATTATTACCATAATCGTAGTTAAAGCGCAAGTATCATGCAGCACATATAAATAGCCTAGATGCTTAATCTCGAATAGATACAAGATTTCATTTAGGCTGGTCACGAAAAAGACTGTTAAGTAAAATTACAAAATTTGCCAAAATATTGAGAAATTTGCTGCAAGTCAAACATGGCTTTAACGTAGAACCTATAGGAGATGAAGAAAATAAGATATGAACAAGAATAATACTCAAAAATACCAGTTCGTCTGTACCCTCACCTTTGGCGACATCTACGGTCAAATAATTGTTTGGCTAATCACAATCACTCTCAGTTTGGCTTCTGCTTTGGCGTTGATGGGTGCTAAACGACCTGTATATGCTTTAGCCACTGTTGGTCTAATAGTTCTGTTATCACTGCCATTTTTGCTGTTTGCATTCGTCACTACGCTATTCAATCATATTGAAGTCACAGCTATATCTCCAGCCACCAAGACCGAACCCATCCCTGGTAATATTTCTCAGCAACAACCAGTACAAGCAACTAGCTGATTTAATAAAATCATCATTTTGACACCCTGCTATCAGCAGGGTATTTTTTATATAAATATTCTGCACTCATCCACTGATAAGATTTTTCACGGGATCTATAAAACCTCGCTTCCATTCATCGCCCTAGCCTATGCTGAACCTCCCCTACAGGCTGAGGTGTACACAGAAGTCGGGAAATTATCTTTTGTGTCAAGATAGTATCGAGAGTGCTTAGAAAAAACCTTCCACACAGTATTACGCACTAGTGATAGTATTTACATCATTTCTCACCAGATGACCATCTTCCATGTAGATAATCCGGTCAGCGATATCTAAAATGCGGTTGTCGTGGGTGACGAGCAAAATTGTACAGCCTTGTTCTTTGGCTAATTTTTGCATTATTTCCACAACATCGCGCCCCGATTGTTTATCGAGTGCGGCGGTGGGTTCATCGGCTAAGACAATTTTAGGCTGACTTACCAACGCTCGTGCGATCGCAACCCGTTGTTTTTGTCCACCAGACAAATTATCGGGATAGTAATTCAATCGTTCTCCCAAACCCACTGCTTCTAGCATTTGTTGTGATTGGTGAAGCATTTGCTGGGTAGAAATTTGCGGTTGCACTTCCAAACCCATCCGCACGTTCTGGAGTGCTGTTAAACTACCATGCAAGTTATGAGCTTGAAAGATATAACCGTTACTTCGCCGCGCCTGTGTTAAGTGTTTGGGACTAGCACCACACAGTTCTCTGTCTAAAACTCGCATACTACCAGACTGGACAGAACGCAAGCCTCCCACTAAAGTTAGCAGTGTCGTTTTACCAGAACCAGAAGGCCCAGTCATAATTACAATCTCACCGGCATTAATTGTGAGATTGATATTGAATAAAACCTGCTTACTCAATTGACCACTACCAAAGTAATGATCTAGATTTTCAATAGAGATAACATTAGTCATTAGCGCTCTTTTATGACTCTGAAAACATAAAATATTCGTAGGTTGGGTTGAGGCTTTGCGAAACCCAACAAAACCGGGGATTCTTGGTGTTGGTTTATGCCTAAGTAGGTAGGCACAAATAAAGTCAACTATGTAACAGAATGTAAACGCCTTATAACCCTTGCGATTACTTCGCTTTACTCCGTTACGCTCGTAATGACATACCTGTAAATTTTCCTGCCTACCTACTTACGGCAAGCTACGCTAACACTCCGTTCAACCCAACCTACTCCTGAACCCGCCCCTACCCAGTCCCGAATTCCCTAAAACATATCGGCGGGGTCAGCAGATTGTAATCTCTGAGTGGCGATAATTCCCGAAATAGTACACATAATGATTGTTAGCAATAATACAACTACTGCCCTCAATAAAGTCATATATATCGGTAAATTTGTCGCATTGCGAGCCAAGTGGTAAAGTCCCAAAGGCACAACAAATCCGGGAATAAAACCCAGGAAAGCTAAAATAATCGCTTCTTCAAAAATCACGCCTAATAGGTATGAATTGGGATAACCCATTGCTTTGAAGGTGGCGTATTCTTTCAAATGGGCATTCACATCAGTAGAAAGAACTTGATAGACAATAATCACACCTACCAGAAATCCCATAGCTACGCCCAAACTGAAGATAAAACCAATGGGGCTTTCACTTTTCCAGTAGGCTTCTTCAAATTGGATAAATTCCTCCCGTGTTAGCACTTTGACATCTTCATTGTTTTGCAGGTGCAATTTTAAGGCTGCGGCTACCTGCTGCGAATCATAGCCTGGTTGAATATCTATCAAGCCCAGGCTGATACTCCCTACTTGTCGTCTGGGAAATAGTCTTAAAAAATTGTCATCGTTGGAAATCAATGTACCGTCAGCGCCAAAGGATGCGCCTAATTTAAATGCGCCAGTGATGTTAATGGTACGTTTATCTACTTCTGTGGATACGGTTTTACCTGCGTCAATTTGCCTAAATACCTCTTGGTATTCACCTCTGGCTCCACGGTCAAACACAAAGGAATCTGGTAATTTAATCTTGTCTAATTGAGCATTTAGTTCTGGTAAGTCTAAAACAGGCTGTTCATGAGTCACACCAATGGCTTGGACTGGGGTTTTGCGGCGTGTTTGGGGATTCTTCCAAGTGACTAAACCGATATACATGGCTGTAGCTGATTGTACACCCGGCACATCAGCAGCCTGCAATAATCGCCGCCGTGAAAAGGTAGACATACTTTGCATATTCCGGCTTTGTGGACTCATTAAAATGATGTCTGCCAGCACAGCTCGATTTATGGTGGTGTTGCTGTCGTATAGGGCATTCTGAAAGCCTAGCTGCATAAACATCAGGACATCTGCAAAGGCAATACCTGCTAAAGCGACTAACAAACGACTTTTATGATGGCTCAGTTGTAACCATCCTAGAGGTGTTCGCCGTTGTAGTTGTTTAATTAATTCATTCATAGTTCAATCACCGCCTTCACTTGTAAATTTGTAAATTTACCGGCTTTTTGGCTGGATGCTTCATCAAGTTTTACATGAGCTTCCACAACTCTAGAATCAATATTTTCCGTGGGGTCACTGTTAATAATATTTTGCCGTTCCACTTTCCAGCCTACCCAATCTACTGTTCCGACTAATTCATCGGGTAGAGAATTACTAGATATTCGCACTCGTTGTTGAGGTTGGACTTTGCTCACGTCGCTTTGATAAATTTCGACAACTGCATACATCTGGTTGGTTTGCCCAATCTCGATAATGCCGTCATTAGATACTATTTCGCCTGAGCGAGTATGAATATCAAATATTACACCTGCTTGAGGTGATTTTACATAAGCTTGCTCTAAGTTAGCCTTTGCCTGTTTTGCGACTGCCAAAGCCCGGTTAACTTCTGCTTTGGCTCCGGCGACATCTACCGGACGAACTTCGGCAATCCTGTCTAAAGTAGCGGCTGCGGCATTGGCTTGTTGGTTGCCGGTGGCTTGAATTCGAGCTAGCACTGTCTGAGCTTCGGTAATTTGCTGGCGACCAGTGCCATCAATCCGGTTGAGAATTGCTCTAGCTTCACTCAACTGCTGGGTGATAATATCTACACTCAGGCGCTTATTATCAAATAAGGACTGGGAAATTGCTCCTTCTGAGTACAACTGCTGATAGCGTTGAAATTCTACTTGGGCGTTTTTGAGTTCGGCTTCGAGCTTGTTAATTGTGGCTTGTTGTGCCGTTTTCTCTCCTTGCCACTGTACCTCTAACCTGGTGACTGTCTCCCTTTGCTGAGTTTCATCCCCTAGAGTTTGTGCTTGAATACGCGCCATTTCGGCTTTTTGCGCTGTTATTTCGCCTACTTTTGCACCTTCCTGGATTTTTGCCAGATTTATCTGTGCTATTTTCACAGATGCTTCGGCTTCTTGTAATGCGGCTTGTAAGCGATCGCGATTATCTAAAATTGCGATCGCCTCCCCAGCTTTTACCTGATCTCCCTGTTTGACTAAAAGCTTCTCTACCCGACTACCTTGACTAAATGCCGGTGCGGAAAGTTTAATTACTTTACCTTTGGGTTCTAATCTTCCCAAGGCTGTGACTGTTTTAATTTGCGGTATGCTCACCTGGGCGGTGGGAGTGGTTTCTAATGGCTGTGATTGCCAAAATTTGTAACCTATTGTACCGGCGATCGCCAAACTTGTAGCTACTGCCAACATAATCAGTTGGCGAGAGCTAGGCTTAAAGAATGCGGAACCTTTAGCTGTGCTATCAGGTAGCATAAGCCCCCTTTTTTACGTATAAGTAAACTGGTTAGTTCAATTGTTATTTCACTAAACTAAACTGTACATCCTAATAATGTCAAGAGTCCAAAAATCTGAATATGAAAAAGAAACAGCCAAAAAGTAATCAGGTAGAGCGTTTGCTCTCACCAGAAAAAGTTGATGCGATTTTCGCTGGTGCTATGCAAGAATTTTTAGCCAATGGCTATACAGCCACCACAATGGATAAAGTGACAGCAGCAGCAGGAGTATCCAAAACCACTGTCTACAGCTACTTTCAGGATAAAGAGAGATTATTCATTGCGCTGATTTCGCGACTAGCTCAGGAAAATTTTCGGGCTGTATTTAATCCCCAAGACCCGCATTTCCTGGAAGGAGAGCCGCGCATCGTTTTACACCGCCTAGCAACCAAAATTTTAGAGCGGATTAACGATGAACAGGAAGTTTTGAATTTAGTGCGCCTAATTATCGGTGAATCTGGACGTTTCCCACTGTTGGCGCAAGAGTTTGTGCGTAACGTAGACAAACCAGCTTTGGAACTGCTGACGCAATATTTTATAAACCACCCAGAACTGCAACTACCTGACCCCGGAGTAGCGGCGCGGATTTTTTTGGGGACATTGATTCATTTCACCATTATTCAGAATATGCTACAAAGTCACCAGTTATTACCAATGGAGCGCGATCGCCTGATTGATCATCTGATTAACTTAATCACCAGTAATCAGACCCCCAACCCGCCAACCGTCAATCAGTATTCTGGTACTGTTCAAAAATCGCCCAGGCGCAAGCGTACTGCGGCAGGTAAATTTAAAATGGATTATGGTCGTGAACCAAAACATCTTAGGTCTATGCGACTCACAGATACAGCTTGGGAAAAGCTCGCAAAATTGGCAGATGAAAATAATTTAACCAGAAGTGAGGCGATTGAAATTTTTGCCCGTAACGGTACTTTAGATGATCAAAACTCAGAAAGATAGACATTTAGTAATCACAAAAGTCCTGTAGAGACTTTCCATGAAAAGCTTCTACATTATTTCTCGAAGATATTTAATTATGTATATACATGGAAACGGATTAAATATAGCAACCGCCAAGGAGGTTAGGAGATTTCGGACATCCCGCGTCAATGAAATCCAAAACTTTATACGTGGGTGGGCAATGCTACACACGGGCGAATCTTGAATATTTTAACTGACTGATGTAGCTAAATTAATCTGCCTGAAGAGTAAAAAAGGTTAATTCTGGCGGAGTGAATAAACGTATTGGTGCAATACTCATTCCAATGCCAGGATTGACATAAAGTCGATTCCCAGGTTGGCCGAAACCCTTTGCCCAACCGTCGGCGTAAACTTGATCTTTTTGCGTAAATCTCAACCACGACCATTGTGGCAAACCTGGTACTCGTACCTGTCCTCCATGAGTATGTCCCGCTACTGCTAAGGGGGCTGAGTTGGCAGGAAATTTCTCAAATGAGTCTGGATTGTGCATCATTGTAATTCTAGGGCTGCTATCTGGTACATTGCTCAAAGCTTGCTCAGGGTCATCCCGATTTGCCCATAGCGAACCTATCCCAACTAAATATAAAGTATCGTCATTATCTGGCAGTTGCAATTGAACTGACTCATTCTCCAATACTTTAATACCTGCTGATTCTAATGCCGTTTTCAAACGTTCAGCTTCTTCTGTTTTAGGTGGCGCAGACCTACTACTCATGCCATAGTCATGATTGCCTAGTACTGCATAGGTAGGTATATCCGCTTCGATCAGAGGACGGACTATATCTACTGCTGTTTCAATCTCTGGTTTGATATTAGAGCCGGGATGATAAATAAAGTCGCCAGTAATCAATATTACAGCAGGTTTTGCTTCAACTAATTTAGCCACGCTGCGACGAGCAGTACCTCGATTATCGCCCCATAATCCAATTTGGAAATCTGAGATTTGTCCGACTTGCTTACCCTGCCAAGATGGAGGAAGGTTGGAAATTTTTACTATTTCGGTTTCGGTGTTGAGTATGCGGGGTTCGATAAAACTCCAGATTACCAGTAGCGCGATCGCACCTACTAATCCTAGAGTAGGATATTTTAGTTTTTGAGGGATATTTTTCATGATGAAAAAATGGCAATAGCTATCTAGAAAAGATTTAGATTTACTGGGTATAAGCCCAAAGGGCGCTCATATCTTGCACCTCTGTGTAGGAACCCAGATGTCGTTAAAAGATGGGCAATATGGCTACCTGATATTTATGGGCTTTTGTCGCTAAATCCAGGGTTTTGCTTTAATACTGGGTAATAAAATCACATCAATTTTTATTGGTGCAAGATGTGAGGTTTTCAATTTTACACTGCCATCCACGCCAACAATCAACGTTAGCTGTGGATTAGAAATTGTCCAGAAACCTGACTTGTCACTTAAACTTTGATCATTGGGTCAAATCAATTCAAAATTAAAGACAATCAGTCGGGGCGGGGCTTGTACCCACCACTGATTGTTTGCGTAGCGTCCCGTAGGGTAAACCACTGAACAAAGTTCAGTGGGAGCCTATTATCTCCATTCTTCTTTTTGAATTTTGAATTCAAAAAAGGTCAAGTGGTGGATTGAAAGGCGTACCTGAACAATTATCTTATTGAGGAATTGCTGATGGGTAAACTTCATCTGCAACAAACACAGGTTTATTGCTGTATTCTGCTTCCAGTGTCTTTTGCAAAGTCAAATCCCAATTCAGGTCGTAATCCCGTTCTAATTCAGCTATAACAAACGGACGCAATACCCCTGTGACTGCAACTTTTTCACCTTCATTGACAGTTCCTTGGGGATTCCCAGCGCGAATCACTAACAAATCCTGTCCACCAAATAACTTGTCTTCATCCAAGGTGAATGAACTGGTATTTCTAATATTTTCCACTTCACCTGTCACCGCCAGGTTTTTACCGTAGTATAAGCCGGGGTTTGTGGTAATTTCACCTGGTTTAGGAGCAAGTGCTAGTGATTGAGCGATAATTGCGGGTTGACTTTCGTAATCTTTATACAAGTTGGGATCTAAACCTAAGTTGTAATCTCGATTAATATCTGCAATTACAAACTTACTAACTTGACCTGTTGCTTGAATTGGTGTGTTTGGGTCAGTAGGTAAAGTGAAATTTTCACCAGAAGCATTTACAACTAAAATCGGTTCAGCGCCAAAAAATTGCTGATCGCTGACTGTAAAAGTTGATAGACCCAATTTTTTTATAGGCGTACTTCTAACGGTTACAGTTTGACCGATTAGTTGGTTTGTATTATCTGTGACTTCCTCTGTAGTAACGTTGGTTTCTGGAACTGCGGATTCTGGCTCTAAGTTATTGGTGCAAGCGGGAAGCAACACTGCTGAAAGTGCTAAAGCAATAGCTCCTTTGGAACTCCACTTAGTTTGAAGAAAGTTAATCATTGCAAAATCTTTATTCAGGTTGACTAATATCAAGTTAAGATCATGAATCATTATTCCAAACTTTTCACATTTTTTCATCAGTCCTAGTGATGAGTCTTGAACCTGATATTTTGGTGCTGCAAAGACTATTAGAGGTAGAGGTTTAAAAATAGTACGTGGGGACTGCTATACAAAACCTAGACAAGTCTAGACGTTGTTTAACGTTTCACAGGGTAGCGTCGGCGCAATTAACCCTCCACGTTCAGACACGGGTAAGCCCTCCGTGTTTATTGCGTAATTGTTTAAATTCTTAGCTGCATTTAAATCACGATTTAATCTATGTCCACAATTAGCACAGTTAAATACCCTTTCTTTTAAAGGCATTTCTTGCTTGTGTCCACAATTGGAGCAAGTTTTGCTAGATGGATACCAACGGTCAACAACTACTAACTTAGAACCAAACTTAGTGCATTTATATTCTAGCTGTCTTCTAAACTCGTAAAAACCAGCATCTGAAATAGCACCAGCTAATTTGTGATTAGACAGCATACCTTTAACATTTAAGTTTTCAATAGCTACAATTGCGTGGTTTTGGCAAATGTGTGTTGTAGCTTTATGGGTATTGTCTAACCTGATATCAGATACACGTTTGTGAGTTTTGGCAATTAAGTTTTTCTGCTTTCTATACCTGTTAGATACTTTTTGCTTGCGCTGTAGTCTTCTTTGCCGTCTCGCTAATAATTTCTGAGCTTTCCTGTAAACTTTTGGGTTCTCGAATACAACGCCAGTGGACAATGTAGCTAAGGCGTTGATTCCTAAATCAACACCTACAGATGGGTATGATTTGACATTTTCTTCTGTAACTACATCGTATGCAAAAGCTATGTACCAATCACCAGCACGTTTACTAATGGTTATTGATTTACAAGTAGTGTGTGATAGACACTGAGTAATCAGGATATTAAATCCGTGAGGTCTTAAGAATCTCCGTGGCTTTAGCCCGGAGAGTGTCAAGTTCCCGGACGAGAGCGAATATGACCGGGTATATGATGGCGATCGCCTAATATTTCTAACAAAGGGCCATTAACGTCAAATTTAACCATACTTACCGACGCGACCAAAATATTCACCCGATAGCGATAGCGTCCCAAATCAATTCCCAGTAAACTGCAAAGCATAATCCGAATCGTGGCTTTGTGGGAAACCACTAAAACATTACCTTGGGGATGTTTTTCTTGAATTTCAGCAATTACAGGCATAGAACGGTTAGAAATATCTACCGCAGTTTCTCCACCTAGTGGTGCATTCCAAGCGGGTTCTGTCACCCATTTTACATAGTTTTCTGCGTAATTCTCTTGGGCAAACGATTTACTCTTAGATTCCCATTCGCCGTAACTACCTTCTCTAAGTCCGTCACGCAACTGCATATCCATACCGATAGCATCACAAAATGGCTTGGCAGTTGCAATTGTGCGCTTCATTGGGCTAACATAAACCCCATCCCACTTCAATTTTTGATAAACATCAGCAAAACTCTCTGCCATCTGCACCCCCTCAGAGGTCAACTCCGCATCAGTTTCACCGCAGAAATTACCACTTTGACTAAAAGTAGTTTCTCCATGTCGCAGTAAATATAAATTGAGTGTCATAGCTTATATTGCGATTGGGATAAAGGAGTTTGTGCAAAAATAACATACCATCAATCTCGCAATCGACTATGTGACACCAGGACAAAGTAATCAACCAAAAAAGTCAATCAACCACAAACTTTTGAAATCGAAGACAAAAGTAGCGGTTTCAGCTATTACTAGGTATATATTAAGAACGCATATATTAAGAACGCGAGGAGCATCGTGGGACAGACACAGGATGTCGAATATGTCGGAAAGCGTCCAGGTTAAAAGTATCAGCTAGGACAGATTCTCATCCTGAACATGAAGCCCTTGTTGCCGTTTTATAATGAAAGGATGCAAAAGCTTACCATCACCCGACCTGACGATTGGCATCTGCATCTCCGCGACGGTGCAGCACTGAAAGCGGTTCTGCCCTACACGGTGCGTCAGTTTGCCCGCGCGATCATCATGCCGAACTTGAAGCCCCCCATCCGCTCAGTGGCAGATGCGGCAGCCTATCGCGATCGCATCCTCGCCGCCATTCCAGAGGGGCAACAATTTGAGCCATTGATGACCCTCTACCTCACCGACAACACCAGCCCCGACGAGATTCTGCGGGCGAAAGAATCCCAATTTATCAAAGCGGTCAAGTATTACCCAGCCGGTGCAACGACCAACTCTGACTCCGGTGTGACGGATATTCGGAAGTGCGATCGCGTCTTTGAAGCGATGCAGCAGGTGGACATACCGTTATTACTGCACGGAGAAGTCACCGATAACGATGTTGATACGTTTGATCGCGAGAAGGTGTTTATCGAGCGACATTTAATCCCCCTCAAGCAGCGATTTCCCAACCTACGGGTGGTGCTTGAGCATATCACCACCTCTGATGCGGTACAGTATGTCCTGTCTGCCAACACCATCGCGGCCACAATTACGCCACAACATTTGTTGTTTAACCGTAATGCCATGTTCAAAGGCGGCCTTCGCCCCCATTTTTATTGCCTGCCCATTTTGAAACGGGAGGAGCATCGTCAGGCTTTGTTGCAAGCGGCAACATCGGGGAATCCGAAGTTTTTTCTAGGTACTGATAGCGCGCCCCATACCCGCACCAGCAAAGAAAGTTCCTGTGGCTGCGCGGGATGCTTTTCGGCTCTACACGCCCTTGAGTTGTATGCCGAAGCATTTGAAAGTGTGAAAGCCCTGGATAAACTGGAGGCGTTCGCTAGCTTCTATGGACCAGATTTTTATCACCTGCCGCGTAATACCGAGCGAATTACCTTGTCCAAAACGACTTGGCGCGTTCCTGATCAAGTTCCATTTATGGAATCTGGGCTTGTACCTTTGGGGGCGGGGCAGGAAATGACATGGCAAATGGTATGACCAAGCCCCGTTCTGACTTTTCACGGTAAGTCCTCAAGCAACGGAAGTACGTTACTTTTTCCATAGGCTTCTTATCAATAGCTTAAAACTAATGATAATAGCCAACAAAAAAATCAGGGCTTGAAAAAACGTTAAAATCGCCTTTTCCACATCCCGTGAAAAGTCAGGCTTCTAGTCCCCCCAGAACAGGCATCTTGCCTGTTCCACAAGAGAAACATAAGGCAACATTTTAGCCTTGTCACACGACTACATTTAGACTTTAAAAATACGCCCTAGGGGGTTAGGTTTCGCGTTGGTTTTTCCTCTGATGATGACAGGAGCAAAACAATAGTTGAATCTTGATATTGATCATCAAAATAGCGGTGTGATTTCAGTTGACTTGAATTGGGATCATCTGGTAACGACGATCGCTCTCAAGATCCGTCAATCCTTAGACCTGGAAACGATTTTACAAACCACTGTGGACGAAGTGCATCAGCTTCTTAAATGCGATCGCGTATTACTCTACCAATTTGACCCAGATTGGAGCGGTCAAGTGGTGGTAGAAGCCATTTCCGACCCCCAGTGGTCATTACTGAATCAGGTGGTGCATGATGCCTGCTTTGAGTCCTCCTGGCTGGGACCCTATCAAGAAAAGCAGATCCGCGCGATCGCCGATATTACTACTGCCAACCTCACCCCCTGTCATGCCGAATTTCTGGCGGGATTTCAGGTGAAAGCCAACCTGATAGTTCCAGTGCTGTGTACATCCGGGCTTTGGGGGTTGTTCATTGTCCATAGCTGTACGGCTCCCCGTCCGTGGACAGAGAAAGAAATGGACGGGTTGCAGCAAATTGCCGTCCATCTGGGGATCGCGATTTATCAAGCAGACTTGGTGGCACAGTTACAAGTCGCAAAGGCAGATTTGGCAGGACAGGTAGCAACTGGTACCCAGGAACTAGAGCAGGCGAATCAGCAACTTTTAACCAGGAATTAGCGGGAGCGTGAAAGCCCCTGAGAAGCAGCAACGTAGTTGCGTACTTCGTGCTTCTCCCAAGGGGAGACGCTGCGCGAACAGACAGGGGATGAAACGCGACTCGGCAGGTTTTAACCTGCCGTATCTCCTTCAAGTCTTAAGCTATCAATCCAATCTTCAATCAAAGCTGTGATAGTTTTATCTTTTTGGGCAGCATATAAATAAAGCTTATTCTTTCTACGCTCAGATAAACGTATTGTTAATGTTTTTCCTTTCATGATGCACATACATTGTTAGTACTTAGTGTTAGTATATCCCAAGGAGGTAAAAACGATGTATGGTTGTCAGCAAAATCTAGTTAATCCAGATGAAGGACTCAAAGCAGTCCTTGAGTTTATTTGCTCAGAGTCCCATAAGTTAACAAACTGCGGCATCTATTATGCTCGTCAACTATTTTTTAAAACAGGCAAGTTGATTGGTAAATATGACCTTGAAAAAGAATATAAAACCAATAAACATTATCAGGTTTTACACTCCCAAGCAGCACAACAAATACTTAGGTCTGTCGCCGAATCGTTCAAGTCTTTGAAGGAGCTAGATAAAAAGTACAGTAGAGGCGAGTTGCATTTTAAGCCTAAATTGCCCAAGTATCGAAAAGGTAAAGGCTATGCGCTTGTGACTTATCCTAAGCAAGCGCTGAAACTTGTTGACAACAATATAAAAATACCCTTGGGCAATACCGTTAAACGTTGGTTTAAACTTGACAGTTTCCTGCTACCAATGCCTTCTAATCTGAAATTTGCAGATATCAAGGAACTAAGAATACTACCAAGAAACCAATGTTTTTATGCTGAATTTGTCTATGAGCAAGAATCTGCGCCAGAGCTAGAGTTAAATCTAGAATACGCATTGGCTGTTGATCCAGGCATTAACAACTGGTTAAGTTGCGTTTCTAATGTTGGAACCAGTTTTATTATTGATGGGCGTAAAGTTAAGTCGCTGAATCAGTGGTACAACAAACGTATTTCAACATTAAAAGAAGGCAAGCCTCAAGGTTATTGGGACAGCCAGCTATCTCATATGACCGAAAAACGTAATAGACAGATGCGGGATGCTGTGAATAAAGCAGCTAAGTTAGTAGTTAGCCATTGTATTGAGCATCAAATTGGTACTTTAGTTTTTGGATGGAACCAAGGACAAAAGCAAAATGCTCAATTAGGTAAAACAACGCAATCTTTTGTACAAATACCAACTGCTAAATTAAAGGAACGAGTTAAACAACTGTGCGAATACTACGGCATCAATTTTGTTGAAACTGAAGAATCGTATACCAGCAAAGCTAGTTTTCTAGATGGTGATTTTCTGCCTATTTTCGGCGCAAAACCTGAAGGGTGGACGCCAAGCGGAAGGCGAGTAAAACGCGGTATGTATCGGACTAACAAAGGCATTCTAATCAACGCTGATTTGAATGGAGCCGCAAACATAATGGGAAAAGTAGAGACACAATTAGGTTTAAGCCTAGTCAAGGTCTGTAGGCAAGTTTTGACCCTTGCTACCAGATTTCGTATCTGGGAAACCAAAACTAAGAAGCTACGAGGGACGGCTAAAGCCGTCCCTCGTAGCAACAGTTTAGAATCCCCGTCGCTTTAGCGCGGGGAGAGGTCAAAATAGAACAACAACTGATTGCGGACAGGGCTAATTATGCTGGAACATGATGTAATTATTGTCGGAGGGGGATTGGCGGGATGTCGTGCGGCTATGGAAATTGCACGCACTGACCCTAGTTTAAATATCGCTTTGGTAGCGAAAACTCATCCCATCCGTTCTCATTCTGTAGCCGCCCAAGGTGGGATGGCGGCTTCTCTGAAAAATGTGGATTCTGAAGATAGTTGGGAGGCACACGCTTTTGATACTGTCAAGGGTTCTGACTATTTAGCCGACCAAGACGCAGTGGCTATTCTCACTCAAGAAGCCCCAGATGTGGTAATTGATTTGGAACATATCGGGGTTTTATTCTCGCGTTTACCTGATGGTCGCATTGCTCAACGAGCTTTTGGGGGACATTCTCACGATCGCACTTGCTACGCTGCTGATAAAACTGGTCACGCGATTCTACACGAGTTAGTTAACAACCTGCGGCGTTATGGGGTGCATATCTATGAAGAATGGTATGTAATGCGCTTGATTTTAGAATCAGGTGAGGCCAAGGGTGTGGTGATGTTTCACCTCTTAGATGGGCATATAGAGGTGCTGCGGGCGAAGGCGGTAATGTTTGCCACTGGTGGCTATGGTCGCGTTTATAATACGACTTCTAATGATTATGCTTCTACAGGCGACGGTTTAGCGATGACGGCGATCGCAGGTTTACCCCTAGAAGATATGGAATTTGTCCAGTTTCACCCCACTGGTTTGTATCCTGTAGGGGTGCTGATTTCCGAGGCTGTCAGGGGAGAAGGCGCGTATTTAATTAATAGTGAAGGCGATCGCTTCATGAAAAATTATGCCCCCAGTCGCATGGAATTAGCCCCTCGTGATATTACCTCACGGGCGATATCTTACGAAATTCGCGCCGGGCGTGGTGTTCATCCTGATGGCAGTGCTGGCGGTCCCTGTGTCTATCTTGACCTGCGACACATGGGTAAAGAAAAAATTATGAGTCGTGTTCCCTTCTGTTGGGAAGAAGCCCACCGCTTAGTCGGTGTTGATGCAGTCACTCAGCCAATGCCGATTCGCCCCACAAATCACTATTGTATGGGTGGTATCCCAGTGAATACCGATGGACGAGTTCGCAGCAGTGGAGATAATTTAGTTGAAGGCTTTTTTGCGGCTGGAGAAACAGCTTGCGTGTCTGTACACGGTGCTAATCGCCTTGGTAGTAACTCGCTATTAGAATGTATAGTTTATGGCAAGCGGACTGGGGCTGCGATCGCTCAATATGTGCAGAATCGCAAGTTACCTGCTGTCAACGCAGAACACTACATCCAAGCAGCCCAGCAAGAAATCCAAGCCTTAATAGAACAGCCAGGGAAATATCGAATTAACCAAATTCGTCAAGCCTTCCAAGATTGTATGACAGAATGCTGTGCGGTGTTCCGGACTGAAGAAGTCATGCGTGAAGGTTGGCAAAAAATCACAGAATTACAACAAAAATATCCGCAAATATATTTAGACGATAAAGGTAGCTGCTGGAATACAGAACTTGTAGAAGCCTTAGAATTACGCAGCTTGATGGTGGTAGGACAAACAATTCTCGCCTCAGCCATGAATCGTCAAGAAAGTCGCGGCGCACACTTCCGCGAAGATTATCCCCAGCGAGATGATACTAATTTTCTGCAACATACAATGGCTTATTATTCACCAGCAGGTATTGACATTCAATATCGCCCAGTCATGATTAATATGTTTGAGCCAAAAGAGCGGAAATATTAGAAATTGTCCCAAATTAAATTATTCAATTTGTAGTCCTCCTTTTATCTCGGATGGGTATTGAAATGTATACGAAAACACTAATACCCATCCCACAATAAAATTTTGGACATTGATTTTTTACTAAAAAATAGTCTCTATAATATTCTGTCAGTTGTATACATATTTAATTACGTTGATAGCTATAGAAATTTGATGTGATTATTGAAAAAATCTAAGTATATGTAGTGGCGTGGCAAGCTTAAAATGTTGCAAAAAAAATTGTAGGTTGGGTTGACGTAAGGAAACCCAACATCATTGGTCGCGTTGGGTTGCGCTGCGCTTAACCCAACCTACGTCTAATGCACTATTTTAAGCGTGTCAGTCCACTACGTGTGTTTCATAAATCAAATATGAGTCCTATATTACAATACGGTTCAGTTAAGGCTAAAACTCTTGGTTAAAATCAATTTTTTGAACGTTCGCGGAGCGTGGCGTTAGCCATACCACAAAGAACGCAAAGGACACAAAGAGAAGAAGGAAAGACAGAAATAGAGGCTTAACTGAACTGTATTGTCCTATATTATGCAAAAAACATAATTTTCAAAGACTTAACTCTCTTTTTATAGAAGACAAAAAAAATGGCAATTATAATAACTATGATGGTTGATATTGACACATAGTTATTGCCTAATTTAGCTCTGTCTGGGAACTTTTTGCTAGCAATTCAATCATACTAGTAGAAGTTTGAAACACGATAAAAATTCCTCTAAACCTGCCACTTGTAGCAGTCAAGTTAGAGTGTTCACAGCACTGTCTTGTCAACATAAAAAAGTTATGAAAACAACAATTACTCGGTATGCCTTATCATCATTTTTTGGTGCAGCGCTTGCTTTTTCAAGTATTGTGCCAATAACTCCTGTTCAAGCCCAAAGGCACTGTCCCAGGACGACTAGACCAGAAATTACCGAACTTTTCGACCGATGGAACAGGTCTTTACAAACAGGTGATCCAAATTTAGTGACTCAGAATTATGCCAGAAATGCTATTTTGCTACCCACAGTTTCTAACCAAGTGCGACGAAATCACGAAGAAATTAATGACTACTTTGTGAAATTCTTGGAACTACAACCCGTAGGCAAAATTAATTACCGCAGTATTCGCCTTTATTGCGATGTTGCTATTGATTCCGGGATATATACATTTACAGTCGTCAATAATGGTCAGACTCAGGAAGTTCCAGCAAGATACACCTTTGTCTATAATCGAGTCGGCAATCAATGGCTAATAGCAGAACATCACTCTTCAGCTATGCCAGAAACCATGACTACCAGCGCTGAATAGGATTGTTATTAGGGATAAAATCAAAGTGGAGTTAAGCAACAATAAATTTTGCTTGACTCCTACTAAAGATAGATGTATAATTCATATCTAATAGAAGGGGAGTAGCTGCTGGCAGTAAGTTTTAATTTACAAGCCAGTACATCTGAATCAACATACTGGCGATGAGCCTGGTTCAGATGACAAATAACAAATATTTGGTAGCGAGACCTTCACTGAGTTTACACAAAAAATTGTGTGAGCTTTAGTGAAGTCTGACCACTCTCATTGAAGCTCCACACAGGTAAAAAATCCTTCAGGAGTTTGAGAGAGTGTTAACAGCATTTACAGCAGGCTTATTCCTAATTACAATTTCGGAGCTAGGGGATAAAACATTCTTTATAGCCGTAATTTTAGCGATGAAACATTCGCGAAAGCTAGTCTTCATCGGTGTGGCATCCGCCTTAGCTGCGATGACAATTATATCGGTATTATTCGGGCAAATTGTATCTTTATTGCCACAAACTTATGTGAAATACGCCGAAATAGTTTTATTCTTTGCCTTTGGGATTAAGCTGTTATATGCAGCTATGAAAATGTCTGGTGCTAGCTGTGAGACAGAAGTAAATGAGGCTAAAGAAGCAGTAGAAAAAGCAGAATTACAAACAAATATAAAAACTCCCTTAGCAATTTTAATAGAAGCCTTTACACTAACATTTGTAGCAGAGTGGGGCGATCGCACACAAATTGCCACCATCGCCCTAGCCGCAAGCTATAACGCCATAGGAGTAGCTGCGGGTGCAGTTTTAGGACACGCAATTTGTACAGCGATCGCCGTCATTGGCGGTAAACTCATAGCCGGACGCATTTCCGAACGTCAACTCACCTTTGCCGGCGGCTTTCTATTTCTGATTTTTGGCATTGTTGCTGCTGTAGAAGGAGTTTAAGAGACTGGGTATTGGTTGGTAGGGGCGGGTTTAGTAATATCTGTGGGGGAGGGCAAAGATGCCCACCTTCTTCATTGAATGATATCTGTGAACCCGTCCCTACTGGGGACTGGGTATGAGGAATTTTTCTCCCCCGCACCCTGCACCCTGCACCCTGCACCCCTGCCTCTTTCTTACTCTTCAGAAGACTCCTCAGAAGGAATTGACGGCGATTCAGGAGGCACTGGTGCAGGAGTGGAAGTAGCCGCCGCCGCCCTGTTAATTTCGTCCTTATACTGAGCAGGTGCTAAAGCCACAGCGCTATCAAACAGAGGTTTAGCTTCTTCGACCTTACCCTGTTCTCTGAAAAGCATTGCTTTTGCTAAAACAGGACGAAAATCTTGAGGATCTTTCTTAATTGCTTGATTATAGACAGAAGTAGCTTGAGGATAACGCTTTTGGGAAGCGTGAACAGTCCCTAATAGCACCTGAATAGCCACAGTATCCACACTTCCCGGCTGAATTTTATTTCCTTGATCTGCGTTAGAAAGGGTTTCTTCGAGCAAACCAACAGCAGCTTCGGGACGTTGCTGATCTAGTAACAGAGCTACCATACCCTGCAAAGCCTTTAAATCACCAGGTTTAGTTGCTAAAATTGAGCGATAAGCTTGAGCTGCGCCTTCTTGGTCGCCCAATTGCTGCTTTGCTTGAGCTAAAAGCACTCCATATTCCGACTGTTGGGGATTGAGTTGAGCTAGTTTTTCTAGCGGCTCAATTACCCCTTGAATATCACCTTGTTTTAAACTGAGCAGTTGTAGCCTCGCCTGTAATAAGCCATTCAGCGCGGTTTGATTTTCTGCTTCCCGTTGCAAAACCATTTGATAACCTCGTACTTCGTCTTGCAACTTTGATATTTGGTCAGAGGATTGCACTATCCCGTTAGTGCTAGCCGCATTTTGGTTTGAGGGCGACGGATTATTAATTGCGCTAATAATCGGAATGACTGAAACGCCCACAAATGCAGAGACTGCCAGCGCTAAGATGATCCTAACTAGCCAACGATTGCGCGGTTGAGACACAGTTTTGTCTTACTCCAGAATTCAAACGACATGATCATTTACATAAATTGGAAAGCGAAAAATTTCCAAAACCTTGCGGAATACCGCCAATTGCCTGTGAATTTTATAACAATTAACTATTCACATTGCCAAAATTAAGTGATGACTTTAGGAGGAGCCGTCAGAATTGTACTTATGATATGCTTCCGAAACTAGTGTAAAGGCTCTAAGTTACATTAGCCTATTAATGCAAATGTAGCGTCTTTACCATCGTCTTGGGCGCTCTGGTGTAGGTTTATGGAAAGCTAACATACTTTCATTAGCTGCACAAACGCTTTTTTTTCATTGCCTTCGTAAAATCCCATGATGGGATGTATCTCCGCCGCAAGGAGTTTTTATGAATTCCGACCTGATGCCTTTGCCTGAATCTTCCAACTCTTCTACCAACCATGAGCCTCCAACCTATAAAGAGGCTAATGCTAATGTTCATACAGTAGCAGTGCATGACTCCAAGCCAGAAAATTCCTCCGTTCAACCTAGTGAAACTAACTCCAATGGAAATCTAGGTCATCGCCTGCGACCGATTCCACCTCCCAGTGAGCCGATGCAGTACCGAGCCATCGGGTTAGTCCGAGGTCGTTACCTTGCTAGCAGCGAACAATTTACTCAAGGTACACTGCTAACCAAAGATGGTGTAGAACTCAACGCCGTTCTACTCGGCCGAATTATGAGCTTAGTCAAAAATCACCTAGATTTAGAAAAAGATCATTTGTGGGTAGTTTATCCCCGCACACGGCAAGAAAATGACACCTTACACCTCCAAATTGTTGGGGTTTGGGAGCCAGAAAATTTAGCTCCACAGCCAACACAGGAGGAAGAGCCAGATTCGGGTTCTCAAAAGTTGCAGACAACTGATGATCATGCACCCGAAAACCCAGAAGAATTTTCTGATGGTAGTTTTTCTGTTCGTGGCGAAGTAGTCTACCAGTCTTTTGACGCTAAGAGCTTAGTGGTCAAAATTAAGCAAGCGCCGCGCAAATCAACTGATAAACCTAAATATTTTAAGTTGAAACTCCGGGGAGTGCTGAGTACCAAAGCCGTCAGCAAGTTCTGGGACTTTAAAGCCAAGCGAGAAGCTGACGTATTGGTAGTGGAAAAAGCTGAAGCGATCGCTGATCTGCCCAAAAAACGCAAACCACCCTTCAAAAGTGGCTTTCGTGCTGGTGGTGGTGCTGGTGGCGCTGGGAGAAAACCATTTCCTCCTAGACGCAGTGGAGAAACCCCAAAACCAATCAAGAAAACAGCCGGCGAACCATCGGCGGTATCCAAACCCATCCCAAAAGCCCCAGCGCCTAAGCCGATTAAACGGCCAAAACCCACTCAGGAATAGGGGAGGAAGCAGGGGAGCGGGGTGCAGGGTAGAAAAACCCTCCCAATCCCCCAACGATGTCTCTTAACTGATAACTGTTAACTGTTAAAAGTCTGTCCAACGGTCTTGGGGTAAAAATGACCTGTCCATCGGAATGGGAGCCACAGGTTCTGTGAGGGTAAAAGTACCTGCGGAAATCCATTGTTTTAATTCTGCGGCAATTTGCCTAGAAAAAAACATACTGGCTAAGGGAGCAACCCTGACAGTTTTACCCTCAATGGTGATGCGCCCAGACTTGAGTTGGGCGTAACTCACTAGACCAAAGGTAGGACGAACGCGCCGAGGAATGGAAAAATCGACGATTGGCGCGACTAAATCTTGATCTTGAACACTACAGCGTTTAACTACTTCTTCGTTTAATACCGGGAGGGGGACACCTACCCCCAACATTAACGAGGGACCATAGCTTTTAAAGTAACAACCCCGCACCCAACGCGCATCCATTTCTTTAGCATCTCCGATTAAGGCTAAAGTGGCAGAGGGGCCAATGGGTGTACGATTGGGCAAACGCTTTTGTAAGGGGAAGTGTTGAGTACCTTCCCAAGCGACGTAGCCAATACCACCACCTAAAAATATTCTTGTACCAATGCCAACAAGTTGCAAATCCGGGTCGTTAAGTAAGGGGGAAATTGCTCCAGGGTTAGAGTAAACGGCATTTCCTAAACTCGGTTGTAATGGACCGAGGTAAGTAAAAAGTGAGCGATCGCCTCCGTTCACACCTACAATAAAATTCTGGTAAAGATTACGCGGATTGAATAAATAAAACTGATTGATGGTGTCACGGGTAACAGTGGTTTCAAAGGTCGCCCGTGGGTAACAATCGGTTACCTGTCCTTGAGCTTTTATATGTACAGGTTTCCCGGCGATCAAATTTTCAATCACATGACCACCACCATGTTCGCGGATTTCTTCGCCATCCATAACATCTACAGAACAACTCGCACCCAAGTATAAATCTACAGCCCCAAAACCTGAGTATGCTGGTACGCCATCTATCCAGCAGCGCCTAATTTTAATTGGGGGGTCGGTATGTCCGAGATTAATAATTGCACCGCTGGATTCCATTGGCTCAAATGTGCCAGTGGTAATGACATCCACTTCTTTAGCAACTTTGCTCACGCCGACTTCGGCTACTCGTGCTTTTAATTCTTCAATTGTCAATACTACTGCACGTTTGCGGCTGATTTTTTCGTTAATTTCGGCAATTGTTCGCATTTTAAATATAATTTTCCGATAAATAATCCTGACAGGTTGGGTTGTTCGCGTCAGCGTTGCGGAGCAATTTGCATTTTTCGTTCTTCCTGATAATTAGCTAATTTTTCCTCATACCATTTCTTTGTCAGGCTGCGCCGAGTTTTTGAACCTTTTCTTTTCTGTCTCTGTGTCCCCTACGTCTCTGTGGTATGCGCTGCGCGCACGCTACGCGAACGTTTAACTTTAAATTAGGCGCATCTTTATACAGAATAGGACTTATGCACTGTACAAATTAATCATGGTATGGTGTTACCAAAATAGCTAATTTCCGGCTTTGAACAATGATTATGTTGATAGTCAACATACCCGTATAGGGTTTAGCATTGCTAAACCCCTACGAAATATGTGCTTTTTAGTGTTATACATATTTGGTATTTATTATCAATTTTTGGTTTGCGCTGTAGCTTAACCTAACCTACATCTATTAATCTGCTTCTGGTAAATTAGAATTAACAAGCTGTGCAAATTCTTCTAAAGAATTAACGCTAATTGTTGATACTAGAAGTTGTTTCAAAATCTTTATATCCTGAATTTTGCCAATATCTTCGGTCAGATTTTCGGGTAAATTACCAAAACGACTAACCAGTAAATCAGAAATATTTTGTTTCAGAGTTTGTTTTGTTGTTTTTTCTATAGCGCGTTGTTCGATGTTAGTTAAAAGGGGCATTTTTTGTTCCTCCTGATAATTAGCTAATTTTTCCTCGAAACTTAATTGCAGGTCTTGAGATAAAGCCATCATTAAATCAATGACTTTATACAAATCAACAATTTCTTTACGGTTATAACCTTTTTCATAAAGTAATCTAGCTAAGTTCCATTTCCACTGTTCCCTAGCTGACAAATTGCTGTTAGTGGCTTTAGTCTTTAAATGTGCCATTACCACTATAGCAAAAATATTATTACTTTGCTCTAAATCCTCCCACTGATAATCTAGAAGCTTAATACTAGAAAAGTTAAAAATTAATTGACTATTTCCTAAGCCATACTGGTAAGAATTAGGTCGCCAACTGTTAGTTTCATCTCCTAGTATGGCTAAACTAATAACTGGTTTTTGATATAAATCAAAAGCTCGATAGTTATAGATAAACATTCTTTGGGAAAATTCTTTATCATATTGACTTTGCACTTCTACATGGATTAATATCCAAACTTCTTGATTATCTAATAACCACACTTGAAATAATTTATCAGCATGGCGTGTTTTGCTGTCCGCAGATGCGGTAATCTGTTCTAATTCTTTATCTAGAGAAATGGGGTTTTTAGTCCAATCTATTTGTTGATATATTTCTGGGTAAAAGAAGGCGACAAATGAATCAAAATAATCTCCTATTACTTCTTTCCAGGTTTCATCATAGTTAGCTGTAATTTCCGTCATTGTAATTAAAATAGTGTTAGTAATCGTGTAAGAGTATTTGTTTATATAGCGTATTGCAGGTTGATGAGATACACCAAGAAATAATCAACCACAGATAAACACAGATAAATCTGTACTCTATTTAAATGGAAACTGCTGTATATTGGGCGAAGTTTTACCTCTACAGGGCTAGTATTCTCAGACACATATAGTCAATAATAAAGTGATTTGTACAATAAAGTAGCCCCAGAAGGGTTAATCACGGGCGAGGCTCTCACCCCAAATTTTCGGTAGGATGATTCAAGATACTTTTGTGAAGACGAGCTTAATTCGCTCTCTACAGCACTTGGCAATATTTCAACAAACAATCACACTCCATGCGTATTTCTCTAAATTGGCTGCGGGAACTGGTAGAAATTAAACTTAGCCCGGAAGAATTGGCTGAAACCCTCACAATGGCAGGGTTTGAAGTAGAAGACATTGAAGACCGCCACACTTGGGCTAATGGTGTTGTTGTGGGTAAAGTGCTTGAGCGTCAACCCCACCCCAATGCTGATAAATTAAGTGTTTGTCAAGTGGATATCGGTGCATCTGAGCCTTTAAATATTGTTTGCGGTGCGCCTAATGTCAAGGCTGATATTTATGTACCAGTGGCAACTACAGGCACTTATTTACCGAATATCGATTTAAAAATTAAACCGGCAAAGCTCCGTGGTGTCCCATCTCAAGGGATGATTTGTTCTTTAAAGGAACTCGGTTTACCTACTGATGTAGATGGAATTCATATTTTTCCCCAGGAAATTCTGCGTTTGGGTAGTGATGTACGTCCATTATTAGGTTTAGATGATGTAATTTTAGACGTGACTGCAACCGCTAACCGGGCTGATGCTCTCTGTATGGTGGGGATAGCACGGGAAGTCGCAGCTTTGACTGGTGGTAAGTTGAGTATTCCTACACCTGGTGCAACATCAGTTTTAAAAGGTGCGGGTAATTTAGGATTAAAAATTGAGGATCAGCAAGCTTGTCCTGCTTATATTGGCACGGTGATTCAACAGGTGAAAATTGCTCCTTCTCCTGATTGGTTGCAACAGCGTTTACGGGCGGCTGGGGTGCGTCCTATAAATAATGTGGTGGATATCACTAACTATATTTTGTGGGAATGGGGACAACCACTACACGCTTTTGACAAAGACCGTTTAGAATCTGTTGCTGGTGGTGAAGGTTTAAATATTGGTGTTCGCTTCGCTAATTCTGGGGAATCTTTGAAAACTCTGGATGGACAAACGCGCAATTTGTCAACCCAAAATTTGTTAATTACTGCTAATGATACCCCGGTTGCTTTGGCGGGTGTTATGGGTGGAGAAGAAACGGAAGTCCATAGCGGTACTCAAAGCTTAGTTTTAGAAGCAGCGTTATTTGATTCTGTGGCTATTCGTCGTTCTTCTCGGAGTGTGGGGTTAAGAAGTGAAGCTTCTGGAAGATATGAGCGAGGAGTCAACCGGGCTGAGTTAGAAATAGCCTGTAATCGCGCTTTATCATTATTGAGTGAACTGGCTAATGGTGTAATTGTCCAACAGGAAATTGCTGATACTCGCCCAGATTCATCTACTTGGAGTCGTTCTATTGCTCTGCGTTTAGACAGAGTTAATGAGGTGTTGGGGCCAGTGGATTTGGGCGAGGAGGAGACAGGAGAAGTTACTGAAGCTGATGTGGAGCGCATTCTCTCGGCGTTGGGTTGTCAACTAACGGCTGCTGGTGAAGGAACTTGGACGGTGACAGTTCCGCCCTATCGTTACCGTGATTTAGAACGGGAAATTGATTTGATTGAAGAGTTAGCCCGTCTCTATGGCTATGACAATTTTTGTGATACTTTACCTGAGAAGTCGGAAGCTGGTTATTTATCTTTAGAACAAGAGTTAATCCGCAAGGTACGCGCCTTTTTGAGGGCGGAAGGTTTAACGGAAGTTATCCATTATTCTTTGGTGAAGCCGGGAAATGATCGTCAGGTGGTTTTGAGTAATCCGCTTTTTGGGGAATATTCGGCGTTGCGAACTGATTTGATTTCTGGCTTGATTGATGCTTTCCAATACAATTTGGAGCAGGGAAATGGTTCTTTGAATGGTTTTGACCTGGGGCGGATTTTCTGGCAGGAAGAAGACGGTTTGCAAGAAACTGATGCGATCGCTGGTATTATGGGAGGCGACAGATCCATAGGCAAATGGTCAAAAGGTAGCAGTGAAAACCCGATGACCTGGTTTGATGCTAAAGGTATTTTAGAAAGCGTCTTCCAGCAACTTAATTTAACGGTAGAATATCAACCCGATTGTCGCGATGAGCGTTTACATCCAGGACGCACGGCTTCTTTATGGCTGGGTGGTAACAGACTCGGTATTTTTGGACAAGTTCATCCCCAACTCCGACAAGATAAAGGTTTACCGGATTCTGTCTATGTATTCCAGCTTGATTTAAATGTGCTTTTGGATGCACTTGATCAAGATGAAGTTATGGTTCCCAAATTCCATGCTTATTCTACCTATCCAGCGAGCGATCGCGATATTGCCTTTTTCGCACCTGTAAAAATCTCAGTGGCGGACATTGAAAAATCCATCAACAAAGCGGCGAAGGGACTGCTGGAATCTGTGGAATTGTTTGATGAATATCGTGGTGAAAACGTACCCGCAGGACAACGTAGTTTAGCATTTCGCTTAATTTATCGGTCAAGCGATCGCACTCTGACTGAGGCGGAAGTGGAACCTGTTCACAATAAAGTCCGTGAGGCTTTAGTGGAGAAATTTGGCGTTAACCTCAGAAGTTAAATAATAGTAGTTTTAGATTTTGGGTTGAATATATAGCGGTTATCAGTTAAGTCAGATACAAGAACCCCACCCCCAACCCCCTCCCCGCAAGCGAGGAGGGGGCTATGATGTACTTCATTCAAGTGCATACCGCTATATCCAAAATCTAAAATTATTAGTGCGATCGCCTTTGATTTTACTTAGTATTCAGTGCTAAGTATAGTAAAAATCACTGTTTACAATCTATAGCCTTCAGACTGCTTTCTTCCCTATTCCTCACAGTTTGCGGTAATGCAAGTCGAGAGAATTCACAAAGCAATCCTGATCGGATAGGCTTCTTCAGAAATAGTCAGTCAGAAAATATTGCTAACTGTAACTACTTATAGGTAATGTAAAAATAGTGGCAAGTTTTTACATTATTTAATGAGCAACAATTTTAATACCGTAAGAGAAGTTACACGTTGGAAAAATTTTATATTCAATAGTGAAATCTACGACTTATCACATCTGAATGCACATTGGGTTGAATATTTTGACTACAGAGACGAAAATAATCCAATCCCATACAAGTTTATAGTCACCTACGGCTTACACTGTTTCACCAAAGAATCAAAAGAACTTTCCAGCGAAGAATCAGAGTTATTGATGTACAGCGCACCAAGAGAGTCCAGACAATTCAATTTTGAAAGATATTACCTCTCAAAGGAATTACCTAGCATTATCAAGTCATTAGGTGACAAAACAACGTTAGTGTGCTTCGCTGGCGGGTATGATAACTTTTCAATTGTTAAGGTCTTAGATTCAAACGGTATTGAGGTTTATTATTTTGTTGTTTTCGCAGCATTCAGGGAAAGTAAAAGGCTGAGATTACATATAACAAGTGCCTACCCCTTAGAAAAAGATATAGGCAAAAGAAAAAAAGTGAACTTTTTTGTTATAGCCGAAAAATTATTGAAAGGTAAAAAATTACCACGTCTATAAATAACAAAGACTCCTTAAGGAGCCTTCGCCAAAAATAAATTTTTGGTATTCAGAACGTCTTTACCGGGATTTCCTCGACCTTAAAAGGTAACGGGATGTCGTGCTTTAAGCACGTCTGCTACATCCTTGAGATGTTTAGTACACTTTTAGTATAGTGTATAGTTCTAATTTGATCAAGTCCCTAATTAACTGTAGCCTTTGAAGCGATCGCTTAAAAATCTGGTTTAAACACGGGATATACTAAACTCTTGGTAAATATCAACAGGAGAAACAAGTAATCATGGCGAAATTTATTATGTGGGGAAGTTACTGTGAGAACGTTCTCGAAAAACGCGCACCTTATCGTCAAGACCATTTAGACGGATTAGCAAAACAGAAAGAATCGGGCGTACTGATAACCATTGGTCCCACAAAGGATACTACCAAAGTTTTTGGCATTTACGAAGCTGAAGACGAAGCCACTGTACGCCAGTTGGTGGAAAATGACCCCTATTGGAAAAATGGTATCTGGACTGAATATTTTATCAAAGAGTGGATTCAAGCGTTTTAACAGTTAACAGTTAACAGTTATCAGTCAGGAGACATAATTGGGTTTAAGTTCTCCACTAAGTAGGTGTTAACTGATGACTGTTGAATGTTCACTAATAATATATATTCGGTGTTTCTGAATTAGAGTATGAAAGTCAAAAATTCAATCTCTCAAACTCTTATTCTTTGCGCCTCTGCGCCTCTGCGTGATCAAAATTCATTCTAAAGAATTTGGTTCAATAAACTGTCGATTGGCTCTCACGAAACAATTTCCTTGAGTTTTTCCTTGATTGCTGACTATTTTGACCCGTAGCCAAGGATTACCCTGTGAATCTCGCACAATAGGTTCTTGAGAGTTCTTAGCACCTGCATCAGCTTGAAGCAGGTGATTTGCTTGAAATTGGTGGATAACTCGTTGATTTACTCCAGGGGCGCTACGGCAGTTTAGTTTACCACTACGAATCTTCGTGAACCATGACAATAATACAGCTTGACTACCATCAGGAAATGTGGTAATAGCTGAATTGTAGTCACCTTGACGATTAGGGGTGGGTGTCTGGCGTTGTTGGGCGAGGGAAGGTAGAGAAATGATACCAATTAAACTAGCGATCGCGATCGCTGCAACAGAACGAACCATGATTTAAGCTCCCAAAGTCTGAGATGTACTACTACAAACCAGGGAGCGTCAATTTCCGAAACCAACCCGTTCTGTCAAACCCTAGCTTTTAATCGTCGGGATTTTCCTATTCCCTTTTGACTTTTGACTTTTGACTTTTGACGAACGCCTTGCGGAGTTAGCCTTTTAAAGCCTTTCTAAAATTGCGGCGATATGATTTATTAGCAATAATTAAAGCTGGCCATAACAAGGATAAACCCAGGCGATTAGGTAAAGTTTGACTAAAATTCGTGCGTTCAAACCCAGTCCATAACTTCCAAACACCACCGACATAAACCACAATTAAGCCAAAAATAATTAACTTGATCATTCTCATCGACTCCCTTGGTAATTGAGAAAATTTAAGTTAAGCATTACCATACAATTGAAATTATGCAGCACTTATACTGTTAAAAGTGCGACATCTCTAATTATATCGACACCTGAGTCACTTCATGATACACAAAAACCAAAGACTAATGATTCCGCGTCGCGGTTTGATTGTCTCTGAACATACAGGTTAAACTCATGAGTAGATTTGCTTATTTCATAGCAGATGCTTCTTAGGTAAGTTACTCAAATCCCAATATCCATAGCAGACTAAAGAAAGAAGATACAACACACTCTCACGGGTCTGTAAGCAGCATAAGCTGTAAATAGCTAAGGAGAATTTATGCGTGCAGTACTGATGGCTGGCGGTTCAGGAACACGGCTTCGACCGTTAACTTGTGATTTGCCTAAACCGATGGTTCCTATTCTCAATCGGCCTATTGCCGAACATATCATCAATCTGCTCAAGCGGCATCAAATCACAGAAGTTATTGCGACATTACATTATCTACCGGATGTCCTGCGAGACTACTTTCAAGATGGTAGCGATTTTGGCGTGCAGATGACCTATGCTGTGGAGGAAGACCAGCCTCTAGGCACAGCAGGCTGTGTAAAAAATATTGCTGAACTTTTAGATGAAACATTTTTAGTGATTAGCGGCGATAGTATCACAGATTTTGACTTGACGGCTGCGATCGCCTTTCATAAACAAAAACAGTCCAAAGCCACTTTAGTTTTAACCAGAGTTCCCAACCCAGTGGAATTTGGGGTGGTAATTACAGATGAACAAGGACATATTAATCGCTTTTTAGAAAAACCCTCTAGCAGTGAAATTTTTTCCGATACTGTCAACACTGGTATTTATATTCTCGAACCAGAAGTATTAGATTATCTGCCATCTAACACCGAAAGCGACTTCTCTAAAGACTTATTTCCCTTGATGCTGGAAAAAGGCGAAGCCCTATATGGTTACATTGCTCACGGTTACTGGTGTGATGTCGGTCACTTAGATGCCTATCGTGAAGCTCAGTATGATGCCTTAGATCGGAAAGTCAAACTCGATGTTGCTTATAAAGAAGTTTCGCCGAATTTGTGGGTAGGACAAAATACTTTTATCGCCCCCACAGCCAGTATTGAATCTCCAGCCGTGATTGGTGATAATTGTCGCATTGGGGCGAGAGTCCAGATTGAGGCGGGAACCATTATTGGGGATAATGTCACCATTGGCGCTGATGCTAATCTGAAGCGACCAATTTTGTGGAATGGGTCAATTATTGGCGATGAAGCACATCTGAGCGCTTGCGTCATTTCTCGTGGGACGCGTGTAGACCGTCGCGCTCATGTCTTAGAAGCGGCTGTAGTGGGTTCCCTGTCTACTATTGGCGAAGAAGCTCAAATTAGTCCGAATGTACGGGTTTGGCCGAGTAAAAAGATTGAATCAGGGGCAATTCTCAACATTAACTTGATTTGGGGTAACACTGCTCAAAGAAATTTATTTGGTCAACGTGGTGTCCAAGGTTTAGCCAATATTGACATCACTCCAGAATTTGCTGTGAAGTTAGGATCTGCTTATGGTTCCACCTTGAAACCAGGTTGTAAAGTTACTGTTTCCCGTGACCAGCGTAATGTTTCGCGGATGGTGACTCGCTCGTTAATTGCTGGTTTAATGTCTGTAGGGATTGATATTCAAAACCTCGATGCTACAGCTATTCCCATAGCGCGGACAGTGATACCGACAATGTTTGTGGCTGGTGGAATTCATGTGCGAGTACACCCAGATCGCCCTGATTATATCCTGATTGAATTTATGGATGCTAAGGGGATTAATATCACCAAAGCTCTGGAGAAGAAAATTGAAGGAGCTTATTTTAAAGAAGATATGCGGCGATCGCAAATTCATGAAATTGGCGATGTGGCTTATCCTAGCCAAGTCATGGAACGCTACTGCACAGCCTTTGAAAAACTGTTAAATGTAGATACTCTCCGCAACAGTCGCGCAAAAGTCGTAATTGACTATGTTTATGCGGTGTCTGGTGCAGTTTTACCCATGATGTTAGACAAATTTGGCGCTGATGCGGTGGTGCTGAATGCGAGTGTGAATAAAGCGGCGATGTCAGTGACTGATCGGGAAGCATTGCTAACTCAGTTAGGTCATGTAGTGGAGGCGTTAAAAGCTAACTTTGGTGTGCAAGTTTCAGCGAATGGGGAACAGCTAATTTTAGTTGATGAGTCAGGCTTTCCGATTCGGGGGGAGATTTTGACAGCATTGATGGTAGACATGATTTTAACGTCTAACCCCAGAGGAACGGTAGTTGTCCCGGTTCATGCTTCCAGTGCTGTGGAACAAGTCGCCCGTCGTCATGATGGTCGGGTAATTCGCACTAAAGCCAATCCCACAGCTTTGATGGAGGCTTGTCAGAAAAATCCCAATGTGGTGTTAGGAGGTAGTGGAGAAACTGGGTTTATTTTCCCCCATCTGCATCCGGGATTTGATTCTATGTTCTGCATTGCGAAGTTAATTGAGATGCTGACAATTCAAGAGCGATCGCTTGCTACAGCGCGTTCCGAGTTACCCCGTGTAGTTCACAAAAGTTATACAGTTCGTTGTCCTTGGACTGCTAAGGGGGCGCTAATGCGTTATTTAGTCGAAACCCACCCAGCCCAAAATTTAGAGTTAATTGATGGGGTAAAAATTTGCCAACCTTATGATGATAGTTGGCTATTAGTTTTACCTGATGCTAGTGAACCTTTAGTACATTTATATGCCAATAGTAATGATCGCGATTGGGTAGATGAGACATTGAGGAACTACCGCACCCGTGTGCAAACCTTTGTGGAAAGACAACAAGAATACCAACCAGCAGAGGTGTAAATTTAGGGAATCTTTAAAAACGTAATACCCAGATCCCCGACTTCTTAAAGAAGTCGGGGATCTATATCGTCAAGGTTTTATGTTTAATTAGGTTGACCTACTTACAATCCTAATAGAGATGAACCAGCAGCCGCACCTAACCAGCCAGCAACTTTCATAATAATCGGCTTGGCTACTGTCCAAAGTTGCTTACCAGAATCCACAGTTTTAGTGGTTTTCTCTAAAGTTTCTGTCACACTTGTTAAACGGTCTAACGCACGTTGTTTATTTGGTTCTTCTTTGTCTGTGGCTTTTTTGGCAGCACTCAAATCTTCAATTACTTCTTCTTTGGTATCGGCTGGTAATTCTGCACCTTGAATCAAAGTTTCTAATTGTGCCAGTAACTTGACAATATCCTCTTTAGTGAGCGCTTCTGCGGTATCTGCACCCACTTGATTTTGTTGTGTTACTTGATTATTGTCACCAAGAACAGCCTGATTATTGTCTCCTTGCACTGTGCGGTTGTTATCGCCTTGAACGTTGTTGCCTTGAATGCGCTCGTTATAGTTGCCGCCACCTGTGTTGATATTGCGATCGCCTGCCACTTTTGTATCTCCTTGGTTATTATAATTTTCGGCGTAAAATTTAGGTTTTTGTAGTGCCGTATTTACCATATTCTCTAAACTACTAATTCTGCTATCTTTTTCTGCTAGTAGTAAATTAATTTCTCGCTCCGGCAAGGCTTTTATCTGGTTATAAGTAGCGGAATATTCGGCACTCAGTTGTGACTTGTCAGCTGTCGCTGTAGTTTTGGCACGAAGTAAAAAGTTATCTTCACCTCGTTTCTCCATTGCTACAATTTCTAGTTCGGCATCTGGGTGATTTTCTGCTAACTGCTTGAATGAAATTGCGATCGCTCTGGGGTCAACATCTTGGTTATGGTAAAGGTCAAGGGTGTCAAATATTGGTTTGATAAAATCCCCAAACTCCCCATCTGCAAACACTTCTTTATTGTTATCGGGTTTGCGGAGAGGATCAGGATTCTCTTTTGTGTAGAGTCGCATATAAACATATTCGCACCGCACCCCATCAAATTTGGTGTCAGTGGTAATGCCCCAATCTTGAATATATGCCCCGGTGAGCGTAGCCCCTTTCAAATCCGTGCCTTTTAGTTGAGCCTGTACTAATTTTGCTCTGGATAAATCTGCATCTTGTAAGTTGGCTTCACTTAGGTCAGCACCAATACAGCACTTCCGGCAGCTATGAGGTACATCCCCAAAACTGAAAGCTATGATAGGAGAGGGACACAGGATAAATCTGTATTGCATAATAGCCGGAAGCGCTGTAAAGCTGGCATCTACCAAATGAGCTTTTTGAAAATTAACCCCCCGTAAGTCCTGACGGTCAAAATTATTGTCTTGTCCTTGACCTGTGACCAAAACTTGACGCACTTGTGCATTTTGTAGGTAAGTTGTGCCAGGGCGAACCCGATCAAGTTTTTTAGTTTTGTTGAAACAAGTGCGAGTTAAATTAGCTTTTCTAAAATCTGTACTTTTAAGTATGGCAGCAGTGAAATTAGCATCTGTTAAGTTGGCGTTGCGAAAGCTTGTACCACCAAAGGCTGCAAAAACAACAGCGATGTTCCGAATCAAAGAGTATTTTTCATCTCCTTTCATGGCTCTCCAAGCAATGTAAGCACTAAATATGGCTCCGGCTCCGGCGATGGCTCCGGCTCCGACCATGGCTCCGACCATGGCTCCGGCGAATCCGGCTCCGGCTCCGTCGAAGGCGATGGCGATGGCGATGGCTCCGACCATGGCTCCGACCATGGCTCCGGCGAATCCGGCTCCGTCGATGGCGATGGCGATGGCGATGGCGATGGCGATGGCTGAGTTGAATCCTTGGCGAAGGATAACTATAAAAACAATAATTACTACTATTAAGGCAGTCCAGCCACCAACCTGACTTTCTAGACTTGAACTGTCAAAGATAAGAGTTATCAACCCTCCAGTGAAGGCTGATAAAAATCCAGAAATTCCAGACAGCAACCATGATACACAGACTAAAAAAATAGCCCAACGCTTTTGCAGTCCTGCTTGAGCATGGCTAAAGTTTGCCGCTGTTAGGTTAGCCCCTGTAAAATCAGCACTGCGAATATCTGCATCACTAAAATTAGTACCCTCAAGGTTTTGACCTTTGAAAGAATGACCTCTGAGATTTTTACCGGAGTAGTCCTTGGTCATGCCTGGGTGCGGTAGACAAATTTCTGATGTTTCTTGCTTTAGCTACAGATATACCACGAATATTTACGGTATTCTAACGTTTTCAGTTAAATTTATCTTATTGCCGTCAATTTTGTGTAAAAACTGCTATTTCAAGTAGTACATTTTTACTTAAATCCCATCCTTACCATCAGCAGTTTTTTCATAGTCATAGTCCATATAGCACTTCCCGGTGTTATGCGGTACAAGAACCCCACCCCCAACCCCCAACCCGCAAGCGAGGCTAGGGTGTACACACAAGTCTTATCAAGTTGCATAACAGCGTTTTGATCCCCCCTAGCCCCCCTTGAGAAGGGGGGAACTAGAATCAAAGTCCCCCTTTTTAAGGGGGATTTAGGGGGATCAGATCACTTGTGTGTACACCGTAGCCCCGCAAGCGAGGAGGGGGCTATGATGTACTTTATTAATTTTTTTTCGGTAAATTCTTAATCTCGACGCATAAAATATATTATCGATTTTAATTTCTGGGAAATATTGCTGATTCGGTTTGAGGATCAAAAAAGTGCAGTTTCTCTGGATTTAATGATAACCATAATTGCTCACCAACACTTACTAATCTATCTGGCGGGATTCGTACTTGGAGATAATTATCTGTATGACTAATTTGAGATTCAGGTTCTGAAATTCTCACTGCTAGGAAAGAATCATGACCCATATTTTCTACTAATTCTACTTTTACGGGTAAATTTTTGGTCGCAGGTACACTCAAAATTAAGTGTTCTGGGCGCATACCTAAAATAATCGTTTGTTTGTCGTATTTTCGCAGCGCTGTTTCCCAAATTTCTGGGAGGGTGAGACGGAAATTATGATGAGTAATTAACAACGGTGCATGAAATGTTACAGGAATAAAATTCATCGGTGGTGAACCAATAAATTCGGCGACAAAGCGGTTAGCAGGGCGGTTGTAAAGTTCTAATGGAGATGCAACTTGCTGAATCTGACCTTGATTCATAATGGCTATGCGATCGCCCATTGTCATCGCTTCAGTTTGGTCGTGGGTAACGTAAATCGTCGTGGTTCCTAGTTGACGCTGCAATTTGACAATTTGGGCGCGAGTTTCGGCGCGGAGTTTCGCATCCAAGTTAGAAAGGGGTTCATCCATTAAAAATACTTGCGGATCACGGGCGATCGCTCTTCCTAATGCTACCCGTTGTCTTTGTCCCCCAGATAGCTGTTTGGGTAAGCGATTCAGCAAGGTTTCCATTTGCAATAATTGCGCCACATTTCTTACTTGCTGGTCTACTTCCCTTTCTTTGTCAGAAATGTAACGCAGTCCTTTAGGTAACTTTCTGGTGACACCCACCAGGAGATTTTTCGCCCAATCAGGAAGTGAAGACTCCTGAGTTTCCCGATTTTCTAATTCCCGCCGGCGCAATCCAAAGGCGATGTTGTCATACACCGTCATGTGAGGATAGAGGGCGTAATTTTGAAACACCATTGCAATGTCTCGTTCTTTGGGTGGTAGGTCATTGATTAGGCGATCGCCTACAGTAATATTTCCTCCTGTCATCGTCTCTAACCCCGCAATTAGCCGCAGTAGAGTGCTTTTACCACAACCCGAAGGCCCGACAAGCACCATAAATTCACCATCAGCAATGGTGAGGTTAATTCGCCGTAAGACAGTAATAATGTCTGCTTCTGGAGTTGGATCATTTTTTTTGCGATCGCTAGAAGAGGTTGGAGAAGCGACACTTTCCCCTTTGCGTTGGGGGAAACTTTTATAGATATTTTCTAAGACAACTTGCGCCACGGGTATTTGGGGTAACGGTATGCAATGGATAGCTGATTCCACAAAGCGGAACATTCAGCGCCCATGATATATGTTACCTGTGACGATGAAAAGTGAAAAAAATAGCTGCTAAAGCTTCTCCTCTCCAATTAATTCAGCAGGGAAATATATATCATAAAGTAAGGAAACCTTACATTCTCTGGCAAAAGTCATGCTCGCTAAGTTAACTTCTAAGAATCAACTAACATTGCCTAAAAGTATTACTCGTGAAATCGGGGAGGCTGAGTATTTTGAGGTGAAGGTGCAGGATGGGCAGATTATTCTGACTCCTGTAAAAATTCAGAGGGCGGATGCGGTGCGGGCGAAGCTGGCGGATGTGGGGCTGAGTGAGCAGGATGTGGCTGATGCAGTGGCTTGGGCGCGTCAATCATGATGGTTGGGCTACGCGTTGTAATTGATACTAATCTCATAGTCTCTGCCCTAATTTTTGGCGGCAGAGTATCTCGAATTCGTTTAGCATGGCAGAATAATCGCTTCACTCCCCTGGTTTCTAAAGCGACAACAACTGAGTTAATCCGAGTGTTGGCTTATCCCAAGTTTAAGCTCACACCAATTGAGCAAGAAGATTTACTATCGGATTACATACTGTTTTGTGAGGCTGTGGCGATACCTGATTTTTTGCCGATCATTCCTGAGTGTCGTGACCCGTTTGATGTGCCTTTTTTACTTCTGGCTGTGGTCGGTGAGGCGGATTATCTGGTGACAGGCGATCGCGATTTACTCAGCATCAAAGATGATTTTTCTAGCCGGATTATCACTGCTGAAGATTTTATGAACGTTATTGATAGTCAATTACCTTAAACTTTTAGGAAGGGTTTGATCATGACTACCGATGTAACTGAAAATCCTGCCCATGAAATTGTAGACGTAACAACTACCGATTGTTGTATTGTCGGTGGTGGTCCAGCCGGGGCGGTTTTGGCTCTACTTCTAGCACGTCAGGGCGTTTCTGTCATCCTTTTAGAAGCGCATAAAGATTTTGACCGGGACTTTCGGGGGGACACAATTCACCCCTCAGTCATGGAAATTATGGCAGAGTTGGGGTTAAGCGATCGCCTGTTACAATTACCCCATGCAAAAATGCACGGCTTGAGAATCCGCACTCCTGAAGATACCGTCACCTTAGCCGATTTTAGCCACCTAAAAACCCGTTACCCCTATATCACAATGATGCCCCAGGTAAAATTCCTGGAGTTTATCACCCAAGAAGCTCAAAAATATCCGCATTTTAACTTAGTGATGGGTGCAAATGTGCAGGAATTAATTCCGGAAAATGGCGTAATTCAAGGTGTCCGCTATCGGGGAGGTGGTGGTTGGCATGAAATTCGGTCAATACTCACAGTAGGTGCAGATGGTCGTCACTCACGCTTAAGACAACAAGGTGGTTTTGAATCTATTCAAGCATCGCTACCAATGGATGTCCTCTGGTTCCGTTTACCCCATCAGCCAGAAGACCCAGAAGGAGGTATAGGAAACATTGCTCAAGGTCGGATTGTGGCTATGCTGGATCGTGGTGATGAGTGGCAACTTGCTTATGTGATTCCTAAAGGCGGTTATCAGCAAATTCGCGCTGCTGGGTTGGAGGAATTGAAAAAATCTGTTGTGGAAGTTGTGCCAAGTTTCAGCAACCGCATAGACCATTTACAAGATTGGTCACAGGTATTTTTCCTCTGTGTGGAATCCAGTTTCGTTAAACGCTGGTATCGTCCAGGACTGTTACTTATAGGTGATGCGGCTCATATTATGTCCCCAGTGGGGGGAGTGGGCATTAACTATGCAATTCAAGATGCTGTCGTGGCTGCTAATATTCTCAGTCAACCTCTGAAAAACCAACACATAGAACTGAGTGATTTAGCCAAATTCCAACGCCAACGGGAATTACCTACCCGGATTATTCAAGGATTTCAGGCTTTGATTCAGAAACGAGTTTTAGCCCCGGTTCTCCAATCACAGCAGACTTTTAAGCCTCCGGTTTGGTTACGGTTGCCAATTTTACGCGACCTTCCGGGGCGGTTGATTGGTTTGGGGATTTTTCCAGTTCATGTCAAAAGTTAATCAGAATATGGATTTGTGTCGCGCAAAGGCGCAAAGGCGCAAACGTAGGAAGATCAGAAGGTAAGAAGGTATTTTTTCTATTGTCTAATGGTATAATTGTACTACTCATGCAGAAATCAATGCTCGTTTCAGTCAGGCGAAGGTGGAGAATAGTATCCTAAATACTGTTCAAAGCGATCGCTTGGCTTTTATGCTAGAAAAGACCCAAGCTGAAAGTGTTGTCAGGAATTTATTCAGGCAAATTACAAATATTTAGCTAATAAAACCCCTATTTCCCACTCAGTATTTTTACAGTCAGGAGGATTTAATGAATAGCTGCGTTTTAATGGCAGAAATCATTCAAGAACCACAGTTACGCTATACCGCCGAAAACTTAGCCATCACGGAAATGTTGGTGCAGTTTCCCAATTCTCAGCGCGCCGAAGACCAGTTAGTTACCTTAAAAGTGGTGGGCTGGGGGAATATGGCTACAGAAATTCAGCAAAATTATCATATAGGCGATCGCGTGCTTTTAGCCGGACGCTTAGGAATGAATACTGTTGAGCGTCAAGAAGGTTTTAAAGAAAAACGCGCTGAATTAACAGTACAACAGATTCAAGTTTTGGCAAGTGGTTTCAACCCATCACCAGCAGTCACCGCAACACCCGTACAACAAACATCCCCAGCAGTTCCATCTCCACAGAACGAAGTTAATGTCCGTCCAGTCACCGCCCCGGCTACAACTCCCCTGAGTGTTGTTCCCCAACCGACAAACTTCGCACCCCCACCCCAAAATGTTGAGCGCAACAATTATCCGCCAGTGAAAGAGCAAGAACCAGACCCAGATGATATTCCTTTCTAAAAAGATGTTTTAAAAGGGATGGGGAATTGGGATACAAACAGGGGAAAACTCAAGTGCGATCGCTGATTATTGATAACTACGATTCTTATACATTTAATCTCTATCAGATGATCGCCGAAGTCAATGGAGAACTTCCCCTAGTAATTCGTAACGATCAAATTGACTGGGAGGACTTAACTAAACTCAAATTCGATAATGTGGTAATTTCTCCCGGCCCCGGTCGCCCAGAAAAATCTGAAGATTTTGGTATCTGTCGAGAGGTGATTCAAAAGGTAAATGTACCCCTATTGGGCGTTTGTCTCGGTCATCAAGGACTAGCTCATGTCTATGGTGGAACTGTAATTCATGCACCGGAAGTGAGACATGGGCGATTAAGTAATATATATCACAATAATTCTGAGTTATTTCAGGGGATTCCCGATGGCTTTTCTGTTGTCCGCTACCACTCTTTGATAGTTGCAGAAGATTTACCCAGATGTTTAGAAAAAGTAGCTTGGACTCAAGAAGGGCTAATCATGGCGCTGCGTCATCGATATTTACCATTTTGGGGTGTGCAGTTTCATCCAGAATCAATCTGTACAGAATATGGGAGAAAACTTTTAGAAAACTTCCGAGATATTACTAAGAAATTTACTCAAAATCAATTAGGAATATGCACTAAAAACGGGGAAGTTTCTTCACCCCTGCACATCAGCCCCCCAGCCTCTTCTAATCCTCAGTACCAAGTTTGCAGTAAAAAATTAGATATCTATCTGGATGCAGAACAGGTATTTGTGCATTTATTTGGGGAAGATACTCACGCTTTTTGGCTTGATAGCAGTTTAGTTGAAACTGGTCTGTCTCGTTTCTCCTTTATGGGTGGAATTGGTGGTTTAAATAGTTTGTTAGTTGAGTACCGTACCCAAAGTAAAGAAATAACTATTACTCAGTCAGAAAAGGTAACACGCCGCACAGAAAGTATTTTTGATTACCTGAAACGAGAAATTAATTACAGACAGTGTAAATCTGATCACTTACCTTTTGATTTTAATTGTGGGTTTGTCGGTTACTTTGGCTATGAACTTAAAGCAGAATGTGGATCTGAGTTAGTACATCCTGCGTCACTTCCTGATGCGATGTTTCTCTTAACTGATCAAATAATTGTATTTGACCATCAAGAACAAACTATATATCTGGTATGTCTGATTCAAAATCATCAAACGACACAAGCAGAAACTTGGTTTGAGTTAATAGAAAAACAACTTCACACACTTCCACCGCTTCCTCCCATTCTAGCGAGGGATACCAAAGACCCCCTAGTTTTCCGCCTCAGCCGTTCTCAGCAGACATACATCAATGATATTCAAAAGTGTCTCAGTAAAATTAAGGAGGGTGAGAGTTACCAAATTTGTTTGACTAATAAACTTTATACAGACGTTACTCCTGATCCACTGCAATTTTATCGCACCTTACGCCGAGTTAATCCAGCCCCATATTCAGCATTTTTGCGCTTTGGTGAGGTGGCGATCGCTTGTTCATCTCCAGAAAGGTTTTTACGAATTGACCGGGCTGGATGGGTAGAAACAAAGCCGATTAAAGGAACTTCTAGACGGGGACAGACTCCTGCCGAAGATCAAATACTGCGTGAACAACTGCGTCACAGCGAAAAAGACCGAGCAGAAAACTTGATGATTGTGGATTTGTTACGCAACGATTTAGGCTTAGTCTGTAAAGTCGGTAGTATCCACGTGACAAAGTTGATGGATGTAGAAACTTATGCTACGGTGCATCAACTTGTTAGTACAATTCGCGGTTGTTTGCGTGCAGATATGACTGCAACTGATTGTATTAAAATGGCATTTCCTGGTGGTTCAATGACAGGTGCGCCGAAAATCAGAACTATGAAAATTATCGATGAATTAGAACAAGAAGCCCGTGGAGTTTATTCAGGTGCGATGGGGTTTTTAGGGCTGAATGGTGCAGCAGATTTAAATATTGTGATTCGCACAGCAGTTTTCACTCCTAATGGTACTTCTATTGGTATCGGTGGTGGTATCGTGGCTTTATCTAATCCTGAAGCTGAATTTGAGGAGGCTGTTCTGAAAGGGAAGGCGTTAATTCAGGCTTTATCTTAATTTTTAAAATAAATTACAATAGACAGTAAACCTTAAGATTGAGAGACAGGCGATGAATAATACGGATAATTCGCCAATGGGGAATACAGAGTCGGCAGTTTTCGTATCTGTGACAGAGTTACAGGGACAGATTAATGACTTACTTAAAGAACTATCGCCAGAGCGATTACAGGTGCTTGCTGATTTTGCAGGTTATTTAGCTAATGCTGAAAGTGAAGCTGCAACCCAAGAACTTTTAGAAATTCCTGGATTGCTAGAGCGAGTTAAGCAAAATCAAAAAACCCCTAAAACCCATTACACAAACTGGAGAAACCTTCGCACTGATGTATGAAGTTATTCTCCATCCCGATGCTCAAAAGATTTATCTCAATGCTGACAAAGCCCTGTCTAAGAAAATTGCCCGATGTTTGCAGCAGTTAGAGCAAACGCCTCGGTTGCACCCCAACATTAAAGCCCTGAAGGGAGACTATACAGGATACTATCGCTATCGAATTGGGGAATATAGGATCATCTATTCGATAGAGGATGAAATTGTGCAGGTATTTGTCGTCGCGATCGCTCATCGAAGCCAAGCATACGAACCATGAAGGCAAGTTGTGATGTTCAGAATGAGCAGCATTAGCGGAAATTACCAGGATTCAAACGAGCAGGTTTTTGAGGTTGAGGATTAGTTGCTGCGCCAGTTTGTCGCAGAGTTCCACCATCTTGAGGTGCGAGATAAGGTTTCAAATTGATACCACCTCTTGTAGATGCAGTAGCCCGATTGTTACCACCACCTAAGAGTGTACGCCCTAAATTGTATAATTCGTTAATTCCTCCCCGATTGCGATCGCCATAAGTATTCACAGCAGTTGTTTGTTGTCCACTATCAGCACTAATCAAGTTTTGGAAAACACTATTGCGGACAGCAAAGGGATCTTGTCCACGGGGTACTGTCAGTACAATACGACAAAATGAGTTAGCCTCAGTGGTTACACAGACAATGTTTTCATTATTTTCTACAGCCGTTTGGAGTTCCTGTAAACCATCTGGGCGATATAATTCCAAGCGACTGGCGATCGCTTCACAGCGTTTTTGGGGACTCCAACCGCCACCCAAAGCCGCCGGTGCTGCCCAAGGAAAGAATTGTCCGGGGATATTTTGGGGTTGATACATAACTGTATACTGCCCATTTTGGAATTGACAGCTAAACCGAGTTCCAGTAGTTACAGTTTGTGAACCTGTGGGGATACCTGTATTTGTACCTGTGGGTGTTGATGTCCCGCCGGCAGGAATTGTGGGGACAACCACACCAGAATTAGAATCATCAAATTGAGCAAAGGCCGCAGAATTACCTAAAAATAAAGATAAGCTCAAACTGCTCAAAAATATAAACTTTAAAGGTTGTGAAGACATAAATTATTACTCGGTGTAAATAGAGTATAGAACTGATAATTTAAGTGACGAAAAATTGGGTACTTTTGATTCATCAAGAACGCGATTTTTTTTGATCTGGTGATTTTTTCTCTGCAAGTAGCTGTTTTACCCGTGCTTGCACTTCTAGATGTCGCTCAACTCCTTCATAAGCGTAGCGATTATAATTCCCACGAGAAATTAAATTTTCTAAATAACTAACTCGTTCACTACCGCCGGGATGAGAAGATAACCACAGAGGAATAAAATTTTTCTGTTGTTTTTCTAATGTCACCATTAAGTTACGCAAACCATCAGCAGCGTAACCGCCAGCTACAATTAAACGCGTACCCAAGTTATCTGCTTGACGTTCCATCTCTCGGTTGTAACTGAGTACAAACAGTTGTCCCAGAGTGCCGCCTAGTGGTAAATACTGGGTGATATTAGCAATGAGATTGCCTTGAGTGACTAATTGAAAGCCATGAGATAACACTGTGTGAGCTAATTCATGACCCAGTAAACCAGCCAATTCTGCTTCGGAATTGGTTTGAGCGATCGCACCAGCATGAATAAATATTTTACCTCCAGGCAGTGCAAAAGCATTGAGACTTTCTTGAGGAATTACAAAGAATTCATATTTAAAATCATGTCTTCCTGCAACATTAACCAGTTTTTGACCGATTTCATTCACATAAGCAGTAACAGTTTCATCTTCAATTAAATTTAACTGTTGTTTGGCCTGTGTTGCTATCGATTCACCTATAGCTTCTTCACCTTTAAACAACATAATAGTAGAATCAAGAGCAGAAAAAGGGCCTAAAAGTCTGCCAGTAACTGCATAACCCAATGCACCTGTAATTACATTTGCTATGGCATTACCTCGAATCTCTGATTTGATGTTAGATTTGAAGTCATTCAGATGTTTGTCAGCTAAATTTTTAAATTCATCAGCTTGGGGATGATTCGGATTCAGCAGTGCAAATTGACGCGCCGTTAAAGACGCTTCCATCCATTTTTTAGCTTCAGCTAATGCGGCGACTTTAGCTTGAATCAATGTTGATTGATTGGGATAAAGCGAATATGCACGTTCTAAAACTTCTAATGCTTCTGGGGCGCGATTGTATTGTTTTAAAACTTCCGCAAAGCGAAGATGACCAGGAATAAACTCTGGATATTGTTCAACCAATAATTGCAGAGGTACTATAGCTCTTGTTTGCAAATTATTAGCAATTCCTGCCGCAGATTCCCGCCAATATACTTTACCTGCGGGAGAAAGTTGGCTAGGGTCAAGTATAGCGTTTTTACGTTGTTGCTCTGTAACTTTTGTAGCAAATGGTTCTTTGACTTCTCGATATAGTTTTTCCGCCTCAGCGATTTTGCCGGCGAGAAAAAGTTGGTCTGCTGCTATGAGTTTTTGCTGACGAGCAAGTTCCTCTGGACTGAGTGCAGATTCCTCTAACTCTTGCGGTTCAGTATCTTCAGTCTGGGCTTCTGGGGGTGTGCCGGTAGTCTCAACCATAATAGACGCAGCCGGTTCTTGTGCGGGAACAGGTGCTATTGGTTGCGTGAGAATAATTAACAACGATGTGCCGAATGAAAGCAACACCCATCTCAAAGCTAGCAGCAGAGACCTTCTGATTCTTTTCATAAACTCAGTAAATCGAAAAGTTTTTTTGCAAAAGAGCAATATCGCTTAAAGTCGGATAGAACTAGCCACTTCTCGGTCATATTCCCTACCCTGACAACACTCATCTACCCAAGCAGCCAGACTAGAAGCATGAGTACGATGTGATGAGGAAATTTTATGGGGAATATCTTTTGGTTTGGGTGGTATTTTCCCATGATTACTATTGCTTTGAACTGGGGATTTCAGACAGTCCAGTAAAAAGAAAATCCCAGTTAAACAATTTCTCTGGACTAGAAGAGTCCAAAAATTGATGGGTACATGAGCAAACCTGGAATTTCTCAGTTTTTGGGAGGGTAGAGTGTTAGTTTTATTCAGCACATCGATAGTAATTGCCAGAGGCGATCGCGTGGAGCGCAGTGCCGGAGGCAATCGCACTGGTTTATCCTCCAGTAATACACTCGCAGGTGATTTGGCAGTAGACCGAGAAATAATCTTAGCAGCCACCGCAACAGATGAAACACATTTTTCTCTGGGCAGAATTTCATAATTTTCTGTATATGCTGACACAGGTTTATGGAAGCGTGGCAAATCATAGGTCAAAGTTTCAGCCGGAGAAAGCTGAGGAGCAACTGTCACCATAGGTACAGGTGGGATTTCAGGATAGTTTTCTTCTAAAGGTTCCCTTTCAAACTCAGTTATAGTTGGAGAATGATCTGAGTTTATTAAACATAACTCTTCATCAGGATTAAAATTCAGACCCAAACTTGTAACAATCTCATCAGGATTATTATTCAGATCCAGGATAAAAGACATCACCTGATCAAACTGTGGCTCTAACACCGACAAAGTAGCCAAAATAAACCCAGACGAAGGACGGCGCAGACCATTGTAAGTACCCCAAACCCTCATCTTGACCAGCCAAGCACGATTTTGCTCATAGTAACTCAGCCACTTAATTTTCACAGATTGGCGTAGCTGCTGAATATTCATAAACTTGTAGATTTTGAATTTGCTTATCCCTGAGTATGAAATCGATGATAAAGCATTCTTTTGACACTTTGACCACCTAGCAAATGTTGTTCTACCACTAGAGGTACTTCATTAGGTCTAACGTCGCAATACCAAACCAGATCCGGTAACACCAGCACCATTGGCCCGTTACCACATTGTCCCAAGCAACCGCTAGCCGTTACCGTCACATCCGGGACTGACAAAGCTGTAAAAGCCGCTAATACCTCTGCTGCACCTTGCTTCTTACAAGTGCGATTTTGGCACACCCGCACACATCTAGCAGCAGAGTTCGTGTCTGTTTGAGGAGAGTTAGATGATTGACTGATATTAGACATTTTTGTAGTAAGTAGTAGATACCCTGACAATTGGTGAAATGGCATAATTCCTGCTCCCTCTCCTTAATAAGGAGAGGGCTGGGGTGAGGTTTAAGAATTAATCACTAATCCTTTTGAAGCTAGCCATTCGCTGTTGAAAATGCGTGACTGATACCGAGAACCGCTATCACATAAAATAGTAGCAATAGTATGTCCTGGCCCCATCTGCTTTGCTAAAGCCACAGCCGCCCCAACATTAATTCCTGTAGAACCGCCCATTAATATTCCATCCTGCCGCAAAAGTTGATAAACCACCCGCAAAGCTTCCTTGTCATCTATCTGGATAGCATCATCAATCGGTGCGCCTTCCATATTGGCAGTAATGCGGCTATTACCGATACCCTCAGTGATAGAACTGCCCTCAATCTTAACTTCACCAGTTTTGATATAGCTATACAGTCCGCTACCCATCGGGTCAGCAACCACGCATTTCACAGCCGGATTTTTTTCTTTGAGATACAAAGACACACCAGCAAAAGTACCCCCAGTACCAGTTGCAGCAGTCCAGGCATCAATTTTACCCTCGGTCTGCCTCCAAATTTCCGGCCCTGTAGTTTCGTAATGAGCGAGACGGTTGGCTAAATTATCAAACTGATTAGCCCAAATAGCATTATCTAACTCCGCAGCGATTCTGCCAGATAGTTTGACATAGTTATTCGGGTCTTTGTAGGGAACAGCCGGCACAGTCCGCACTTCTGCGCCCAGAGTCGTCAGCGCATCAATTTTTTCTTGGGATTGGGTATTGGGAATAATAATCAGGCATTTGTAGCCTTTGGCGTTGCAAATATGAGCTAAACCAATCCCCGTATTTCCTGCGGTTCCTTCCACAACAGTACCACCGGGTTTGAGTAGACCCTTTTTTTCGGCATCTTCAATAATGTAAAGTGCAGCGCGGTCTTTGACGGAACCCCCAGGATTTAGAAATTCTGCTTTACCAAGGATTTCGCAACCTGTTTCCTCACTAAAGCTATTTAAGCGAATCAGAGGTGTGTTACCAACAGTGCCGACAAATCCATTTTTAATATCCATTTTAACTTTCCTGAGTTCTGGTCTATAAAAATTTTGGCTTATTGCGGTGGTAATATTGACAGATTCCGCAACCAAAATACAAATACACCATATACATTTCTTTTCACCTGCTCATTCTCTGCGACTGGTGCGACTCTGCGTGAGACTTCTAGAATCTTGTGCAGCCAACTGAAATTTCACTGTAGTAACTTCAATTAGTTGTAAAATAAAATACAATAGACCTATTTTGTGAGTGCTGTTATCATTTCATTGTCCTAGATGGAGTCGAGACTGATGAAATCTCAAGATGATCACCATAAAGAAATAGAGGCACGGGAACGCAAATTGCGGGAACGAGAAGTGGAATTACGACTACGGGAAATGGAAGCTGATATTCACCTACCTGTACATAAAACAGTCAAGCATCAGCCAGAAAAGTCTCAAAAGCCGTGGATGAAAAAACTTGTTCTCGGTGGGAAACTATTTCTTCTCGGTGTTACAGCATTGGTAGCTGTAAGAATAGCTTCAGCAGTTGCGGGAATAGTCATCATTTCTGCATTGGTGTGGATAGCTTACAAATTATTTTTTGATTCCAAAAACAATCGTCGTTAATAACAGGGTAATTGTGATGAGTCAACAACTTGATACAGATAAATTTATCAATGATTTAGAAAGAGTTGCTCAAGTTCGCGCCAAAATTTCTGGATGTCTGAGCCGAATGGCTGACACTATCCAACAAGCTGAATTAGCTGGGGAATCTTCTTCAGGTAAACTGAGTTTAGAACGGGATGTTGAAGATATTACAGTAGCTAGTAAAAACCTCAAACAAGGTGTATTTCGCCTGTTGGTTTTAGGTGATATGAAACGGGGTAAAAGTACATTCTTGAATGCCTTGATTGGCGAAAATTTACTTCCCAGTGATGTCAATCCCTGTACGGCTGTATTAACGGTTTTGCGTTACGGGGCGGAGAAAACAGTCACAATTCATTTTAATGATGGGAAAAATCCCCAAAGGCTAGATTTTCAAAGTTTTAAGTATAAATATACTATTGATCCAGCCGAAGCTAAAAAATTAGAACAAGAGAAGAAACAAGCTTTTCCTGATGTTGATTATGCAGTAGTAGAGTACCCTTTACCATTATTAGAAAAGGGAATTGAAATTGTTGATAGTCCAGGTTTAAATGATACAGAAGCCCGAAATGAATTGTCTTTAGGTTATGTGAATAATTGTCACGCAATTCTGTTTGTAATGCGAGCTTCTCAACCTTGTACTTTGGGTGAACGCAGGTATCTAGAAAATTATATTAAAGGTAGAGGTTTGTCGGTTTTCTTTTTAATTAACGCTTGGGATCAGGTGCGAGAATCTTTAATTGATCCTGACGATGAAGAGGAGTTACAAGCCTCAGAAAACAGATTAAGGCAAGTATTTAAGGCAAATTTAGCCGAATATTGTACTGTAGATGGTCAGGATATTTACGAAGAACGGGTATTTGAAGTTTCATCAATTCAAGCGCTGCGAAAACGACTGAAGAATCCCCAAGCCAATTTGGCGGGAACGGGTTTTGCCGAGTTTATGGGATCACTGAACACTTTTCTTACCAGAGAAAGAGCGATCGCCGAACTCCGTCAAGTGAGAACATTAGGTAGACAAGCCTGTAAACATACTCAAGAAGCAATTGCTAGACGCATCCCATTACTTGATCAAGATGTCGATGAATTAAAAAAACGCTTGGATTCTGTGGAACCTGAGTTTAATAAACTGACTGGAATTCGAGATCAATTTCAAAAAGAAATCATTAACACCAGAGATACCCAAGCACGAAAAATTTCGGAATCTTTCCGTGGTTATGTCTTAAATTTAGGTAACACTTTTGAAACTGATTTTTTACGCTATCAACCAGAATTAAACGTTTTAGATTTCCTCAGTAGCGGTAAACGAGAAGCATTTAACGAAGCATTGCAAAAAGCCTTTGAACAATATATTGCTGATAAAGCTGCGGCTTGGACTTTAACTGCTGAAAAAGATATTAATGGCGCTTTTCAAGAACTTTCCCGTAGTGCTGCACAATATGGCGCGTCTTACAGTCAAGTCACAGACCAAATTACCGAAAAACTCACCGGACAGCCAGTGAAAGTAAATACTCATTCCACCCCAGAAGATGATAAATCGCCAGGATGGGCAAAATGGGCAATGGGATTGTTATCTTTATCGAGAGGAAACTTGGCTGGTGTCGCTTTAGCTGGCGCGGGATTTGATTGGAAAAATATTTTGTTAAACTACTTCACTGTCATTGGTGTTGGGGGAATACTTACGGCTGTCACAGGTATTTTTCTGGGTCCCATTGGCTTTGCTTTGCTAGGTTTAGGAGTAGGTTTTTTACAAGCAGACCAAGCACGTAAGGAGTTAGTTAAAACTGCTAAAACGGAGTTAGTTAAATATTTACCACAAATAGCCCATGAACAATCTCAAACCGTATACGATGCAGTAAAAGAGTGTTTTGATTCCTATGAAAAAGAGGTAAGTCAGCGAATTAATGATGATATTGTGTCTCGTAAATCTGAATTAGATAATTTAGTTCAGCAAAAACAAACACGGGAAATCAATCGGGAGAGTGAATTACAAAGATTGAAAAAATTACAGGAAGATGTCATAGTTGAAATTCAACAAATTGAGTCTGTATATAGTGATTTATTGGCTTATTATAGCTGAAAATAGCTATAATATGGAATAACGAACCACAGAGACACAGAGATCGCAGAGTAAGAGAAAAAAGAGAAATGTTCACATCTTATTTGGGATTGCTATGAGGATATTTTAAAAGTCTTATTCTCGGTAGCAAAACATTTTAGATCCCCCTAAATCCCCCTTCTTAAGGGGGACTTTGATCACTATTCCCCCTTTTTAAGGGCAGGGCTGTTTCATTCGATAAGGAGGGAGGATTTGTCAATATCATTAGGGATAATTTTTGGGACAGAACTTATGGAAAACCTACATTTCAACCCAAAAAATTCAAATTTTGCTCAGGATATTTAAAGCGATCGCTCTAAATATCCCTTGACATTATAAGCCTTTGAGGGAATGAAACAGCCCTGCTTTTTAAGGGGGGATGGGGGGATCATTAAGTGCCTAAAATCACAGCCAGATACTTTTAAAACAACCTCTATAGATAATTTGCTAGCATCATAAAAATATGCAACAACAGGGTGAAGGTTACAGGAATTTAGCAGATTCTCTTAAATCTGCATCTACATTACTAAATTTAGAATCGGGTTCATCATTGCATCAAGATATTATTACTGTTTGTCATCATCTAGTTAATCCTAGTTTCCGCATTGCGGTTTTTGGCCCTTTTAATCATGGTAAGTCTACTTTATTAAATGCCATCTTGGGAAATCGCACATTACCAATTGATTTGATTCCCACCACAGGCGCAATGATTACTGTGAAGTATGGTTCAGATGTGCGGACTCGGATCATGTTGGTAGATGGAACAGAAGTTTATCGCAGTGGGACGGAGATTTTAGAGAAATTTGCTATTCTTGACGGTAATAGACAGATGCGAAAAGATGTCGCCTCTGTAGAAGTTTTTTATCCTCATCCCCTGTTAAAAACTGGTGTAGAATTTATCGATTTACCAGGGACAAATGATCGGGAAGCACAGGACAATTTAGTTAAAGAGAAACTTTTAAGTGTAGATTTAGTAATTCAGTTACTAGATGCACGTAAATTAATGACTTTAGGTGAACGGGAAAATTTGCGTGATTGGTTATCTGATAGAGAAATTAAAACAGTTATTTTTGTGGCTAATTTTCTCAATTTACTAGAAGTAGAAGAACAAAAACAAGTACAAAATCGCTTGCTATTTGTTGCAGAAAGTTTTCGGACAGATTTACCTCCAGGCTTTAGTAATTTATATCGTGTTGATGCTTTACCTGCTTTACGCGCTAGATTAAAGGGTGATGTAGCGGCTGCTAATAGTAGCGGTTTAGTGGCGTTTGAAACAGCTTTGCAGAATATTGTCAGTATTTTACAACAAAATAGCGGTGGTGTACGGTTGCCAAGGGTGCAAGCGATCGCATCTCAAATTCAATTATCATTAAAGGCTAAAATAGATCCTCTAATTGATGAAGTCAAAGCCTTTGATGACAAACAAAATACTAAATTTGCTATTCAAGAAAAAGCTGCTAACTTAATTAGTCAAGGCTTTAGTAAAAGCTTAAAAGAATTATCTAATTGGCTACACTTACCCACTTTATTAGCAAAGTATCAAACTGATGGTGCAGTTGCATTAGCAGAAAGTAAATTTAAATCTTGGCAAACCGACAAGCTGAAAAAAGACTTGACAAAGCTACAGTTAGATGTAATGAAATGGCTGTATGATGCTTATGATTTTTTTAAAGAAGAAAGACCAGAAGATTTATTAATTCGCTTACCGAGTGAACCACAAATTACTTTACCACCAAAACCAGGTAATACTGACCAGTTAAGTGAACCGGGTTCAATTGCAGTTGGTGGTGGTATTGGTTGGTTATTAGGTGGTCCCGTGGGTGCTGCTGTAGTTGGGAGTATTTCTTATTTAATCAATAAAAATATCCAACAACAAGATGATCAAGTAGCTAATGAATCATATCATCAGCAGGTTGCTAGAGTTTGTATCACAGTTATTGAAGAGTATTTATCTGATTTGAGTAGTCAAGGTTTATCAATTTTAGCTGATTATGAACAAAAAGCCGAAAAAGTAATTCGTTTTACAGTCAGTCAAGAAACACCAAAAATTGCTCAAAAACGTACAGATTTGCAGCAATTACAAAATGCTTTTAATCAGTTACTGCGTGAATTAGAAAAATCCCAAATACCTGTAAATTATCAACCTTACCCAGAAATATCCCCAAACCAAAATCCTCACCGTGTCTATATTCCCAAACGAGAGAGAGTGCAAACTTCCTCAAGCAAAAATACTCAGACAAGGGTAGAAACTCCAAAACATCAAGTTCCCCAACCTCCTAAAACTTCTCCTCGTCCCCAAGAGGTGGACACAAAATTTCGTAATTGGGAAATTGACGAAGAAATGGAACGCATGAAAGCAGAAATGCGTTCTCCTGGTTCTCAGAATCGACAAAAGCAGCAGCAAACCCAAAATAAACAATCATCTAACCCACCCAAAAATCAAGCAGAAAAAGATAAAATTGCTCGTGCATATCGTATTTTAGGATTACAGCCTACTGCTTCTTTGACTGAGGTGAAACAGGCGTATAAAACTTTAGTGAAAAAATGGCATCCAGATTTATTTGTTAATCAGCCACAGATGCAAAAAAAAGCGGAGGGTAATATGCGGTTAGTGAATGAAGCTTATAACACTTTAGCGGATAATCATCAATGAATTTGCTCTTAGGCTAAATAATTTGTAGATTATAATTACAATATAGCGGTTCTCGGTTGAGTGAGATATAAAAACCCCACCCCCAACCCCCTCCCCCGTTCGCCCTTAGCGTTTCCGAAGGAAAAGTTCACCCGGAGGGAAACCCTCCTTGTGACTTCTCTCCGCCGCGAGGAGGGGGCTATGATGTACTTCATTCAAGTACATACCGCTATAATTCTTCCCAAAATTTCTTATTTAACAAAGAATTTCTCTGCTTCTAAGTATTGTGCAACTGTCAGAATATTTATAGAAGATTGCATAGGTTTTATGTAGGATGAATTGTTATTAAATTTCGTATTACCAAATTTTACTCATCTTCAAAATAAATCCTGGTAAGACATTTTCACCACTCACAATTTCAGGATTTTCTAAACATTCTTCTGGTTGTCCAGGACGATAAATATAAACTCGGCGATGTTTACGGTCAATTAACCAAGCTAATTGTATTTTTGGTTCCTGCATATATTCTACCATTTTATCTTTTAAGGGTTGCAGGCTATCCGAAGCTGACCTTAATTCAATCAGAAAATCTGGACATATAGGTGCAAATTTTTGTTTTTGTTCTGGTGTGAGTTGATTCCATCGGGCTAATTTTATCCAGGACGCATCAGGCGAACGCTCTGCACCTGTTGATAGTTTAAATCCTGTACTAGAATCAAAACAAATGCCTGTGTCGTCTTGTTCTGCCCAAACTCCTAGCTGTAAGGCAATATTAAAGTTACGGTTTCCTGTTTCTGAACCTGTAGGCGGCATAATTGAGATTTCTCCAAATTTATTCCTCTCAATGCGTAAGTCGCGGTTTTCTTGACAGAATTCAAAGAATTGTTCATCTGTCATGGGCATTGATGAGGGAAAATGTAATATCAAAGGAGATGAAAGCATGGTAATTTTCTCCTACTTTGCTAACCCAAATAACTTCATTATATCTATGGGACTTCTAAGAAATAAATTATCTAAATAAAAGAACCGCAGAGACACAGAGAACACAGAGTCATCGTATTTTGAGAGGCTTCGCCGTGAGCGTCAGCGGCTCGACTGAGCTTCGCCGAACGTCCGAACGGTTTTATGCATTAGGTGGTTGAATATTTTTTTATTTGGAAGTCCTTTACGCAGTCTTCCCCATCTTTCCAGTCAGCTGGTGTGGCTACGCTGTAGTTATCTGTTAATTGCAGAGAGTCAATTACTGGCAATAGTTCATCAAAAATAATTTTACTCAGTATAATATTCTTGTAACACATACTGCTTTTGTAAAAAAATACAACATAAGTAACTGCATTACCCCAAAACGACCGTACTCGCCTTGTACTACGGAATATCCTTTTACAAAAGGATTTATCCACGGGGTAAAGCTAGGGTAAGGTTTTAATTTTTTGGTTGTCGAGTTGATATGAGTGGGAAATTTATTAGAGGGCAATTTCATTAAAATATAACGTTTGGGTAGTAGCTGAAAACCTTTATAAAGCTGATGAATTAGGGTAAATACTACAATATGTCTACAAACAGCAAAAATCGAGAAATACTCATACTGGTGCTGACTCTACTCCTCACTGGTGGAGTTTTAGGATTGGGTTTGTGGTATTTCAAACTATTGCCTGGATTAATGCAAAGTCCTATATCTCCCAATCAGAATGCATCGCAATCTTTAAATAATGATCAATCTTCTGGGTCTGAATCTAGCCCAGTTCAAGGTTTTGATGCAGGAAGTTTAGATACGAGTTTACCAAATCCAACAGTTTTAACGATTGATGGCAGTGTCACTATAGTTACTCTAGTTAAGCAGTTTCAAATTGCCTATAATTTTCTCAATCCTAATTTACCTACAACTTACGGGATGCCTGATGGTAAACCTAATGGTACTAATGCGGGACTAAAAAACCTGATTGATGGCAAAGTATTAATGGCGGCTAGTTCACGTCCCCTGAATGGTAGCGAATTGTCAGCAGGAATTGTGGGAGTCCCTATTGCCCGTGATGGTTTAGCTGTGGCGGTAGGTATCAATAACCCATATAAGGGGGGATTAACTATGGAACAGTTGGGTTTAATTTTCCTCGGACAAATTACCAACTGGTCAGAGGTGGGTGGTCCAAATCTCCCCATAAAAGTGATTAACCGTTCTCGTGACAGTGGGACTCATTCTTTCTTTCAAGAAGCGGTACTTTCTGGTAAAGCTTTTGCTCCTGATGGCGGCAATTTTACTACGGTGGAGCAGGATGAAACTACGCCTATTTTACGGGCTTTAGGTAATGATGGTATTAGCTATAGTACTGTGACTCAAATTGAGAATCAGCAAAGTGTCCGCATTGTTCCTATTAATGGGATATCGCCGACAGATAAAGATTTAGTCAAAAATGGGACTTACCCAATTAGTCGTGTTGTTTATTTGGCAGTACCACGTAAAACTAGCCCAGCCGTTAAGCAATTTGTGGAGTTGGCTTTATCTCCTGCGGGACAACAGGCTGTTGAACGGGCTGGTTTTATTCCTTTGAAATAAGCGATAAAAGACGCGATAAATCGCGTCTCTACAAGGAGGAATTAACTCTTGGCGATTCCTTCTTGACGGGCGGCTTGTTGGACAGCCGCAGCTACAGCAGGCGCAACTCTTTGATCAAAGACTGATGGGATGATGTGTTCCCGGTTTAAGTCTGAAGGTTTGACTAAGGAGGCGATCGCACTGGCTGCTTCTAAGTACATGGTGGTGGTAATTGTCTGGGCGCGACAATCTAAAGCCCCACGGAAGACTCCGGGAAAAGCTAAGACGTTATTAATTTGATTCGGGTAGTCACTCCGACCTGTGGCCATGACAGCAACAATTTTACTGACTAATTCTGGCTGAATTTCGGGAATGGGATTAGCCATAGCAAAAACAATCGGGTCTTTAGCCATTGCTTGTACCATTTCCACTGTCAATACTCCGGGTGCGCTTACGCCAATGAACACGTCTGCGCCTTGCATTGCACCCCCCAGTGTACCCTGGGCTTTAACGGCGAATTCCTGCTTCTCTGGGGTCAAATCGGTGCGACTGGTGGAGATAATTCCTTTGGAGTCACACATCCAGATTTTTTCGGCTCCAGCTTTGCGAAGTAAGCGAGCGATCGCCACTCCAGCCGCCCCAGCACCATTAATCACAATGCGGATTTCTGCCATTGATTTATCGACAAGTTTTAAGGCGTTAAACAACGCTGCTAAGGTAACAATGGCTGTACCGTGTTGGTCATCATGAAAAACTGGAATATTTAGTTCGGCTCGTAATCTCTTTTCGATTTCAAAGCAACGCGGCGCAGCAATATCTTCTAAGTTGACACCACCAAAAACGGGAGCGAGATTTTTGACTGTCCGCACAATTTCATCTGTATCTTGAGTATCGAGACAGATGGGAAAAGCATCAAGTCCGGCAAATTCTTTGAATAGCATCGCTTTACCTTCCATGACTGGTAAGGCCGCCGACGCGCCAAGATTTCCCAAACCTAAAACGGCACTACCATCGGTAACGATGGCGACAGTGTTTTGTTTGATGGTTAAATTGTAAACTTCCTCTGGGTCTTGGGCGATCGCTGTACAAATCCGACCAACTCCTGGAGTATACGCCATTGCTAAATCAGAAACACTCTTGATGGGAATGCGGCTGACAATGCCAATTTTGCCCCCACGATGCAAATTAAAGGTGCGGTCATAAACACTGAGCAACTTAATATCTGGCAATGCTTTGACTGCTTGTACAATAGTTTCAGCGTGTTCGGTACTAGCTGCATCTACAGTAATATCACGTGTAGATTCATGGCGGGTTTGTTCAATTAAATCAATTTGTCCGAGATTACCGCCACTGGTAGCGATCGCCTGAGTAATTGATGCTAACATCCCCACACGGTTGGGAATTTGCAAACGCAGGGTCAAACTAAAACTAGAATTAGGAGTGAGCTTTGTCATTGTAATTTTTGATTTTAAGTTTTAGATTTTATATCGAATTTTTCGCAAATCGTTGCCTTCCCCAGAGAAAAGTTGCACAGTTTACTTTATTTCACCAAATAATCCCACAGCTTCCAGCCGTGGGATTGTGAGAATGGTTGATAAGTCAAGCATTATCGGCAGAATCTGAGTTTTATAATTCAATAGACTATAAACTCTCCAAATAGCTCAATAGGTCTGCCATTTCTTGAACGCTAGGTTGGAATTTTGGCATCGGCGGGGTTTCGCCGCTAATCACTTGATGAATTAGCTTATATCGTGACTTGCGCTTTGATACACCTTGCAAACTGGGGCCAACTAGCCCATCTGCTTCTAGTCCATGACAACCAGCGCAGTTAATTTGAAAAATCGCGTGTCCTTGAACTGAGTCGCCTTTGAGGGAAAGGACATTCTTCACATAAGGGTCAGCAGCTCTAACCATTTGAACACCAAAAATGCCCAAAGGGGCTGCTAGCAGTAGCACCAGAGCCAATAAGGTGATCCACTGTATTCGAGTTTTTGGTTTGGTAATCTGGTTATCCAAAAGGTTTGCCGTCAAAGTGGAGTTTACTAAAAGTTTTTCATTATCCTACACATAGCTTAAAAGTTCTTGATGGTGTCTGCAAGCACAAATGATAATTTTTTTATGATCATTGGTCGCTCAAAAACATTAGAGGGCGAGGGATTCATCCCCAATTTGGTAGAATGAACAGCAGAAACGAATATTGAACATTTGCCAACAGGAGATTTAAAATGGTTGAACCCTTGCTATCCGGTATTGTCCTTGGTCTGATTGTTGTCACTTTGGCTGGGCTATTTTTCGCCGCCTATCAGCAATACAAGCGCCCCAACGAATTGGGGGGTTAAGATTTCTGAGTGGAGATGCGATTAATCAGCCAGCGCGTTGCCAACTTTCCTCAAGTTGTACGACTGGCTTCGCATCTCTACAAGAGAGGCTTTCGCTTAAAGGTGAGTCTGTGAAAACGCCAGAGAAAAATCACACCCGCGATCGCCACACCAATTGACTGTCCAGCCCATAATCCCACTCCGCCAAATCCTAGAGGGAATCCCAGCACATAGCCACTGGTTAAGCCAATTCCCCAAAAACTGAAAATACTTAACAACATGGGGACTTGTGTATCTTGCAGTCCATATAATGCGCCCATTGCCACACGTTGTACTCCATCCAAAAATTGTGATAATGCCGAGATGAACAACATCGGCATAGCCAGCTGGAATAACTCTGCATTAGCTGGGTCATGAATGTCTAAATAAATACCAATTATCTGTTGTGGATAAGTGAGTAGTACAATCGCTGTCAAAATCATAAAGGCTCCGGCAACAGTTACACCAACGTATCCGGCGCGTCGAGCGCCGGCAATATTTTGTTGTCCCAACCAAAACCCCACCCTGACTGTTACCGCATAGGACATCCCTAGTGGCACCATGAAAATCAACATCATGGTTTGATAAACCGTTTGGTGAGCTGCTAAGACCTCAACTCCCAATGTTCCCATAAAAAACGTAACTGCTGTAAATAACCCATACTCCACCGCAATTGTGACTGCGATCGCCACACCAATTCCAGCCAACTGCTGAAGAATTTTCGGTTTGAGTTGATGTAAATCTTGCCAAAATGGATACTTCTTGAGTTTTGGGTGAAGGCGAGTATAAATGAGCAATCCTAAGAACATTGTCCATAACCCAATGGCGCTGGCTAACCCCAATCCTGCCAATTCCATCCGAGGAAAACCAAAGTTGCCATAGCCGAGAATATAGTTACCTGCGACATTTACTAGTGTTCCCAAAATCACGAGCGGCAAGACGACACTCGCTTGAGACAGGGCTGAAACATAACCTCTGAGCATGGCAAACCCTAAACCTGGTAATATTCCCCACAAAACAAAGTTGAGATAGCTGTCTGCTAATTTCACTGTTGTTGCAGCTTGTCCGAGGTAAAGCATGAAAGAATTGAGATGTCCTACTACCAACATCATGGGAATGCTCAAAATAATGGACAGCCAAAGCCCCTGGCGGACAATTTGCTCAATTTGGGTTTTCTGACCTGCACCTTGTGCTTCCGCCACTAGCGGACTGACTGCCATGACTACACCACTAGACGTATTCAAGACAAACTGAAATGATATAGATGCCAATCCACCAGATGCCAAACTTTCTGGTCCCAATTGCCCCATCATAATGGTGTCTACGAACCCAACAGCAGCTTGAGCAACTTGAGCGCCAGCTAACGGAATCGCCAGTTTAATAAACTGATTAATTTCAGTGCGAATATGCGATTTGGTCAGCATCTTTTCATCCATTGGCGGCTAAGTTTGTCGAGCAAGTTGTCCAAGAAGCGATCGCATTGAATGACAATGGGTTAGGGTTGCTACCAGAATTTCATTGCCGAAATCCTCAAATTGAACAAATTAGTACCATGCTGCTAGCTGAACTCAAAAGTTGCGGATTAGCAGGACAACTTTATATTGAATCGCTCACAAACTTACTAGCTGTGCAATTACCTTGGCATTATATTGCGGTGCAGCCGTGTAGTAATATTTACAAATCAGGATTGAGCGATCGCCAACTGTTGCAACTCATCGACTACATCAACGAAAATTTAGCTCAAGATATTCAACTCTCTAATTTGGCTCAGTTGCTGGGAATCAGCCAATTTCACTTCATTCGGCTATTTAAACAGTCAATGGGAATGACTCCTCGTCAATATGTAATTCAGCAACGGCTGGAACAGGCAAAGCATCTACTTAAAGCCTCAAAACTATCAGTCATGGAAATTGCAATGCTGTGTGGCTTTAGCAGTCATAGTCATCTCGGTAAATTATTCCGACAGCATACAGGATTGACACCGAAAATCTATCGAATGCTTGTTTAAAATGTAAAGAGGGATGCAAGGAATTTTCTTGCCAAAGTTGATTGGTAGTTTTTGGATAGCTGCTTCAATTTCTGGCAAATTAGTCATAAAACCTTAAGAATTACTTGTATAGTAGACTGCAACTACACTGGGAGATTCTGTTTCAGTCTGTTCTCATGTTGACACTTTCGGCTTCATTCTGCTCATCCATAATTCTGTAGAAAGTCAGCGCAGTGTTACCGTAAACCTTTTGTCGGCAAATCTCCCAAGTGGGTATGACTGGCGGTGTCCAACCTTGGGGATTGTGTTCTACGGCTATTTCACCATGCACAGCTAATAAATTATGATGAGCAGTAAGCGTTGGCTATGCCGTCAGGCTTATCGCCTACTATAGAGTTAAGCTTGTGGCCATAGCTACAGGTGGCTTTTCTACTAACCCCAAATCAGAGGGTAGAGCCACATAAATAAAATGGTCTACCCATTGCTCGTTCTCGTAGAAAAAGCCACGACGAATACATTCTTTCTGCATACCCACACTTTGAGCAAGTGCAATTGATGCGTGATTATCCAGATTAATAGCGGCTTCGATGCGATGATAGTCCAGTGTCTCGAAGCCAGCCATCAAAGCGGCTCGAACTGCTTCTTTACCGAAGCCTTGTTTCCAGTGTTGGTTGTGAATTTCGTATCCTAAAATTGCCCACTGATATTCTCCACGGCGGATAGTCGAAATGTCGATATTGCCAAGATGCTGGTGAGTTTGACGAGAGAAAATGCCAAATACGAACAACTGATCGGTTAACGCTTCCTGCTGGTGGCGCTGACACAAATCTGCAAACCACTGGCGATCGCAATGCTCCAAACTCACAAATCCATCATCGTATTGACGTTGTGTTGGTAATCTTTCCGAAAAACCAGCGTACCAAATTTCATAATCACTTGGTTGCTGGGGACGAAGGATCAGCCTTTCAGTATTAATGCTCAATTTCCAGGAAATTTCACCCATTATTTTGGCAAAAATAAGCACACTTGGCTCATTGTAGCTCGATAAAGATTACTAATAAACGATTAACTTCTTCACCCTGTTCTCATCTTCTCAATTCACAATCACAGTAAATTTTCCTCAGATAACTGGGCAATTTTCATTAAGGCTCTTAAGGTTCCAACTTTCAAATCTTGATTGCGATGAACAGGAATTGACAGGATTTGTTTTAATTCAGGGTTTTCATAAATATGATGGCTGCCGGTAATTCTTTTTGAAACCCAACCTTTCTGCTCTACAATCTTGCATAGTTGTTTGCCAGAAATAGATTTCATATAGCAATTTCAACAACTTGATCTGTTGACTCAATGGCATCACGACTATTCGCAACATCAAGCCAACCTTCAATAGCATCCTTTAAATTAGCTATCACCTCCTCCATTGTCTCGCCTTCAGTAATACAACCAGGAAGGGCAGGTATCTCCGCCCAATAGCCACCTTCTTCGGCTGGATGAATAATTGCTTTAATTTTCATACTCGTTAAGCTATTGGTTGAGAATATAGTTGAAAAACACAAATCTTCGTGTATCCTTTAATATGCCTTTTCAATAGAGTTAAGCTTGCAGCTATAGCTAAAGTAATGACGTGAATTCTTCAATACTCAGTCCAGCATCTCGAATAATCGCCCGCAGTGTGCCTTTAGCCAACTCTTGGTGATCTGGAACAACAACTTGAGTGAATGGCTCATCTCTTCGCAGAATCATGTGACTGCTTTCTCTACGTTTTTGATAGAAACCAATTTTTTCTAGCACCTTGATACACTGTTTTCCTGAAATACTGGGCAACTTGCTCACACCACCACCAGGAATGTTTCAAACTTGTCTTCAGGCACAGATAAGCCATCTTCCTCTAAAGCAGTCACGTAGCCTACAATGGCTTCCTTAATATTGGATAAAGCCTCTTCTTTCGTTTTTCCTTGGCTAATACATCCCTTTAAACTTGGACACTCTACAATCCAGTAACCATCTTCATCCTTGTATAAAATGACTTGCCTTGTATACTGGCTCATAGTTATAAACAATATAATTGTTTTTCATTATTATCCCTCTTCTGTCACTCCCTCATCCATGATTCTATAAAAAGTCAGCGCAGTATTACCGTAAACCTTTTGGCGGCAAATCTCCCAATTGGGAATGACTGGAGGTTTCCAATTTTGGGGATTGTGTTCTACGGCTATTTCACCATGCACAGCTAACAAATTATGATGTGCGATCGCCTCTAACACTGGCTGATATAATCCACTAGCATAAGGCGGATCAAAGTAAATTCTGTCAAACTGCTTTCCTGATAAGTTTTTTAATTGCTGCATGACATCTCCTCGCCAGAGTTGCCATTTTTGCTCACCATGCGCCACCTGCTGCCAATTTTGTTGAATAATGGCATTAGCTTGGCTTGATTTTTCTATCCCTACTACTAAACTGGCTCCTCTACACAACGCCTCTGCACCCATTGAACCAGTGCCGGTACACACATCTAGCCAGCGACAATCCACAATTGTTCCCTGCCAAATATTGAACACTGCTTCCCTCACCCGCGCACTGGTGGGTCTGGTAGCTTGCCCTGGTAAAGATTTAATTTGGCGATTCCCGTAAATTCTCAGTGTCATTGGTTGTTAGTCATTGGTCATTAGTCATGAGTCATTGGTCAACAGTCAGGGAAAAAACCATGACAAAGGACGAATAACAAACGACAAAACCTCAAAATAAAAGTTGGATTATGCAGCAATTTTTTCGCGAACTTGGGCAACAAAATTAGATAGAATTTGCAACCCGATGTTAGAAGATTTTTCCGGGTGGAACTGCACTGCTGTTAGGTTTTCACGCGCGATCGCAGCTGTGATAGTTTGAGAACCGTGGGTAACAGTTGCGGCTCTAACTTCAGGATCTGTTGGGTCAACATAGTAAGAATGTACAAAATATACCCAAGGATCAACTGGCAAATGCTCCCATAAAATGCTTTTTCGTTGCGTGAACTCTAGTTGATTCCATCCCATGTGAGGAATAGTAATACCTGCTTCTGGTCGGAATCGGCGCACTTTTCCGGGGACAATTCCCAGTCCTGGTTGAGTTCCTTCGGCACTGGATTCAAATAAAATTTGTAATCCCAAACAGATGCCTAAGAAGGGTTTACCAGATGCGATTATATCTTTAATGGGTTGTTCTAAACCACGCGATCGCAGGTGTTGGACTGCGGGATCGAATGCTCCCACTCCTGGCAAGACTACGGCATCTGCCATTTCTAAATCTTTAGCAGAATGAGTAATCTGAGGAGTTGCTCCAGCTTTTTCTAAACCTTTGCAGACTGAGTGCAAATTTCCCATATCGTAATCTACGACTGCAATGACTGGCATTGACCGGCTCCTTGTAAGTTTATTATGGAGGGTGTTTCTATTCTAAATAATATTTCCTATGGCGAAAAGAATACTATTAACTTCTTTTGAAGTTTGGTTGAGCGATCAACTCTCAAATTCCTCTGATGATTTATTACTGGAAGTGATTAAACATAACTCGCTCCCTCATGATTTAAAATTTTTGCGGCGTTTACCTGTGGATGTCCATCTGGCTAGTTCACAAGTAATTCAAAAAATATCTGAACTGCAACCTGATTATATTATTTGTTGTGGCATGGCTGCTTGCAGGACAAAACTAAGTCTGGAAGCGGTTGCTAGCTGTGGGGAAAGTGTTTTGCCGACAACTGTTAATTTGGAAAAATTAGTAAATGGAGCAACAGCAATTGAGATTAGCCACGACTGCGGTAAATTTGTTTGTGAAGGTCTGTACTATGCAGTTTTAGATTACTTGTGCCAAAATCAACTGGCAACACCATGTATTTTTGTCCATGTTCCGGTGTTAAATTCTGAAAATTTGCCCGTTGTCTTGGCTGATTTCTTATTAATTATTAACAATTTGGCACTTTCATAAAGTCGTCAGCGTCTCTTAGGTGAAGCCATTTTCTCAGTATTTCTCAGTATTATGTTGTCATTTTTACTAAATTTAACTCTCGCCCAATCAGCACCTGCTACCCTACCCCCAGAAGAAGTGGTGAAACCCCAAGAAGTGCGCTCTTTGCCGGGACAACTGGATACTGTGCCTGTTTTTAACAGTAATAGTCCAGAATTAGTATTAAAAGAAGGTATTTTACTCTCTACTTTTCCCGCAGATGGCAAAAAAGTATCAGAGGCGCATTTAAATTATCCATTTAGCGGGCGATTTGATGTTTTTGCCCACCACGTTGCTAAGGCTGACCCACCAGAGGATTTAAGATCGCTCCATATAGGAATCATGCTGCACAATCCTGGAACTGAACCAGTCACGGTGAATATATTGCAAGCAGCGAGTTATTTAAGTCAACCAGATGCACCATTTATTCAGTTACCAGCGACGAGTCAGAATATCTTAGGTAATGTTTTTGCAGGGCCAGGCGATCGCGCTGTGTCTGATATCTTAAGGGGAAGACGACAAGAAAGTTTTCCCGCCCAAATTGTCATTCCTCCAGGGCAAAGTCAGATGTTATTAAATTTGCCCATTCCTGTCAAAGAATTGACACCTCCTTTAAATGGTCGCTCTACATTAATGCGGTTGCAGAGTAATGGTACTGTTTATGCAGCTAGTATGGCTTTATTTGCCCGTCAGAATGCCGATGGTAGTGAACGCGCCCCGACTTTAGCAGAATGGGAAAATCTACTAAAGACTGGTGAATTGTCAACTCCACGGGATAAAGTTCCCACACCTTTAGAAGCAACCAACCAAGGAAGAATTTATGGACGTGTCGCCGGAGTTGCTCAAGGTTCTCAGTGGAAATCCTTAGTTGTAGATAATCCTGAAGCGAGATATTTAACAATTCCTCAAGCAGGTCAAGGATTTTCCTATCCTTTAAGTAGCCTACATGGTGGCACTTTAGGCACAAATCAAATTCAGACTGCGCCCATGCTGGTACGTTATCCTGATACCGCTTATATGGCTCATGGCAACTATGGGATTCAATATAGTTTGCAGTTGCCACTGCATAATAATACTGAAAATGCTCAAAGGGTGAGTGTAGCTGTACAAACACCAATTAAAGAAGATAATTTGGTAAAACAAGGATTACGCTTCTTTACGAATACAGCACCGCAAGTATTTTTCCGGGGGTCAGTGCGGGTACGTTACACAGATGATAAAGGTCATGCCAAAACTCAGTTTACTCATTTAGTCCAAAGGCGAGGTCAACAGGGAGAACCCTTAGTTTTATTAAATATGCCACCAGGCGATCGCAGATTAGTAGAAGTAGACTTTATCTATCCCCCAGATGCTACACCACCGCAGGTATTAACAGTATCTACTCAAGAGTAAATATTCTGATTTAGCAAAAACCCACATCTGATCAGGGACTTCCAAAGAATAAAATCCCCAATTTGTAGGGTGGGTTAGGACGATAGTCCGTAACCCACCATTATCCTAATTGCTTTTTTAAGATGACTTCCTCGTTGTCTTGTTTGGACAAACCCTCAGCGTTCCAATGCACGAATCACTTCAGCCGCAGGGACTCGTGGTAGCTTAGGCACTTATCACCTCAAATGTAGTTAATAAACGCGGATTTGTTTGAGGAAGAGAAACTTCTTCGAGGTAAAGTTCAGTTGCTTCTTTGAGATTAGCAATGGCCTCTTCTATGGTTTCCCCTTGGCTAGCTGTTCCCACTTCTGGACATTCAGCTACGTAAACATCTTCTTCCCAATAGACAGTTGCCGTAAATGTGCGATTCATAATCCAATTTTATTCAGCGATGATCGCCCCAGGATGGTCAACTCAATAATAGCAGCCACTTTCTCTATATTTGTTGGATCTGTGCTGAAATTAGCACGTATATTGAGTGTATCAATAGCAGAGTTGATGAAAATAGTCGAATAGTCAGCAATAATCCAAATTTATTCCTGAATATGGTAATATCCAAAGGCATTTTATTTTAAGTAATGCGAGTTAAGGATGGAAGGAAGTTTTCTGACGGCGGTTTTTCTGCCCTTGGCTCTATTTATAATCATGCTAGGCATGGGTTTATCCTTGACCCTAGACGACTATAAGGGAGTTTTAATATATCCTAAAGCGGTAGTAATTGGCTTGGTGTCGCAGTTAGTCATGTTACCAATTGTGGGCTTTGGCATTGCGTCGATGTTTCCCCTCAACCCAGAATTAGCAGTAGGCGTGATGATTTTAGTCGCCTGTCCTGGTGGCGCAACTTCTAATATGATCACATTTTTAGCTGAGGGAGATGTTGCTCTTTCTGTTACCCTCACAGCTATCAGTAGTTTAATTACGGTTTTTACCATTCCTCTGATTGTCAATTTTGCAATGCAGACATTTTTGGGAGCAGGGACAATACTACAGTTACCTGTTTTAAATACAGTTGTGCAGATTGCGGTGATGACGCTTCTACCTTTAACAATTGGGATGGTAGTTAATCGATATGCTCCCGGAATAGCAGCAAAGGCAAATAAACCTGTAAAGTGGCTATCTCTATTTTTCCTGACCGTGGTGATTACTGGGATAATATTTCAAGAACGAGATAATTTTCTTCCTTCTGTGATGGCTGTGGGCTGGGTAACTCTGGTTTTAAATGTGGCGACGATGACATTAGGTTTTGCGATCGCTACTTTAGCAAAATTAGGAGAAAAACGTGCTAGGGCAATTACAGTAGAAGTAGGTATTCAAAATGGGACTCTAGCGATCGCGATCGCATCTTCCCCTACATTGCTTAATAATTCTACAATGGCTGTTCCCGCAGCTATTTATAGTCTACTCATGTTTGTGACTGGGATTGGATTTGCATTTTTTGTTTCACGCAAAGGCGCAAAGCAATAAAGAAGAATACAAGCAGTTGTAGGGAAGCAGCGCTCGATGAAAGGAAAATAATATGTCTTGGATGGAATTAAGTCTAGATACAACCCATGAGGCTGTTGATTGGGTTTGTACGCTGCTAGCTGAAACTATTGATATTAATGATATTTATATTACCGAATATGCAGAATTCAATTCGGCTAGTTCTGATTGGACATTTACGATGCGGTTATATTTACCCTACGATGTCAGCGCGCGAACACAGATAGAAAAAATTGAAAGTCTGCTTTCGCCTTTGCATCGAACTGGAATGACAACAGCAATTCAGACAAATATTGTTGAAAATAAAATCACAGACGCGCCGCAACCACTTGTGCATCCCATTGGCGAAAGATTTATTATATTCAATTCTGATACACCTGCTCAATCTGAAATAGCAGATAAAATTACCTTAAAACTGCAAAAAACTCTCGCCTTTGGTAGCGGGTTACATCCAGCCACCATTGTCAGCCTACGACTGCTGGAACGCTACACAGTCCCAAATATGCAGGTATTGGATTTTGGTTCAGGTTCGGGGATTTTGAGTGTGGCTATGGCGAAGCTGGGGGCTAATGTCTTAGCTTTAGATAATGATAGTGTGGCGGTAGAAGCGACTCAGGAAACTGTATCTCTGAATAATGTAGAGCAGCAAGTACAGGTGATGCAAGGTAGCCTGGGGCGTGGCAGTGATTTGGGGCATTGGATGGGTGGAAACACTGCTAGTAATGGTTCAAAAATTGAAGCAAAAAATACATTTGATCTAATTGTTGCTAATATTTTCGCACGGGTACATATTGCCCTTGCGGATGATTTTAGGGCAGCTTTACGTCAGAATCAAGCACAACCAGGGCTATTAATTACAGCTGGATTTACTACAGATCATGAGGAAAGTGTCACTACAGCCTTAGCTGAAGCCGGATTTGAGGTAATTGATTGTGAACGATTAAACGAATGGGTTGCCCTTGCCCATCGGTGTAATTCGTAATTCGTAATTCGTAATTCGTAATTCGTAATTCGTAATTCGTAATT
>NZ_CAWUDG010000014.1:0-135723 GCF_963920885.1 Anabaena sp. CCY 0017
TTATTAGCGATCGCTTGTTTTTTGTCCAAACTCACAAAATCGCGTTGCTCCCAATACTAACTTACAAACAATTGACAAGTTAGCACACTTAGTCAAGAAAGCTTGAAACACAACTAATCTATAGAGAGTAATTACTTATGTTAAAACTTACGCTAACTAATTTGTTCTTTCCCCAACGTCAAAAGCCAACTATTGCAGATATTTCAACCAGGAATTCGCAAAAGTTGGGAAAATTTACTTTCCTGATGCTCATGGCATTTGGTGTTACCTTAATATTTACCGCCCAACCAGCTTGGGGACAAGAATCTGCTCAAAATGTTTCAGGATTTAATCCCCAACTCTGGTTGCGAAATGCTTTGCAGTGGATTGATGGTCTTGGTGCTGTAGGAGCATTGGCATTTATCCTACTGTATATCGTTGCTACTGTCGCCTTTTTACCAGGGTCAATCCTCACACTCGGTGCAGGTGTTGTTTTTGGCGTGGTTATGGGTTCGCTTTATGTCTTCATTGGTGCAACCATCGGAGCAACCGCCGCTTTTCTCGTCGGGCGTTATTTGGCTAGGGGTTGGGTTGCTCAGAAAATTGCAGGAAATAATAAATTTCGGGCGATTGATGAAGCTGTAGGTAGGGAAGGATTGAAAATTGTCCTGCTAACGCGACTCTCTCCTATTTTCCCCTTCAATTTATTGAACTATGCTTATGGTGTGACAGGCGTTTCACTCAAAGATTATTTTTTGGGTTCCGTTGGCATGATTCCCGGCACAATTATGTATGTTTATATCGGCTCCTTAGCTGGTAACATTGCCACAATCGGGACTGAGGCTCAACCCGATAACCCCGGTGTACAGTGGGCAATTCGTATCATTGGTTTTATTGCTACAGTTGCGGTGACGGTTTATGTCACTAAAGTAGCTAGGAAGGCTTTAGAAAATGAAGTTTTAGAATCTACAGATAATGATGAAAATCAACAAATTAATTTGAATTAAAGCTGTGTTTTTAATTCGTAGTTCGTAATTCGTATTACTATATCTCAAATTACAATGCGATAAAAATATGTACAAGGTAGATTGCTAAATCAATTATTAATTGTTGAAGGAGTTTAGTAATGTCAAATTCTCCATCTCAAAAAGTTACTCTTCCACCAATGGATGAGTATAACCAAAAATTAATTTCCCATGTTCATCCACAGGATTGGGTTAATCCTCAACCCGTTGATTGTTATGATTTAGTAGTCATTGGTGCTGGTACGGCGGGATTAGTTGTAGCCGCAGGTGCAGCAGGTTTAGATGTAGGATTAAAAGTTGCTTTAATTGAAAAGCATTTGATGGGTGGGGATTGTTTAAATGTCGGTTGTGTTCCCTCAAAATGTATTATTCGTTCATCTCGCGTTGTCGGCGAAATGTTGGAAGCGAAAGCTTTAGGAATTAATCCTCCAGAAAAAATAGACGTTGATTTCCCAGCAGTAATGGAACGGATGCGCCGTTTAAGGTCGGGTATTAGCCATCATGATTCTGCTCATCGGTTTCAAAACTTGGGAGTGGATATTTTCTTGGGGAGTGGTCGTTTTGCAGGTGATAATATCATTGAAGTTGGTGAACAAAAACTTCGCTTTAAAAAAGCTGTGATTGCTACTGGTGCTAGAGCCGTGCGACCATCAATTTCGGGACTGGAAGCAACTGGATTTCTCACTAATGAAACAGTCTTTTCCCTCACCGAACTCCCCCCACGTCTAGCTGTAATTGGTGGTGGATCTATCGGTTGTGAATTGGCTCAAGCTTTCCAACGCTTGGGTTCTCAAGTTACCTTGTTTCATAAGGATTCTCATATTTTAAATAAAGAAGATAGCGAAGCCGCAGAGATTATTCAAAATCGTTTTATCCAGGAAAATATACATTTGGTTTTGAATAGCCAAATCCAAAGTGTAGAACAAACCCCAGAAGGAAAGCTGATTAACTTTCTCAGCAATGGTTCTCAAAGGTCAATTGTTGTTGATGAAATTTTAGTTGGTGCGGGACGCGTACCAAATGTTGAAGGTTTAAATTTAGCAGATGTTGGGGTGGAATTTGACCAACGTCAAGGAGTAAAAGTTAATGATTATCTCCAGACAACGAACCCCAAAATTTATGCAGCCGGCGATATCTGCATGAACTGGAAGTTTACTCATGCGGCGGATGCAGCAGCGCGAATTGTAATTAAGAATACTCTGTTTTCTCCCTTTGGCTTTGGCAAGTCTAAACTTAGTAGTTTAGTGATGCCTTGGGTAACATATACTGACCCAGAGATTGCTCATGTGGGAATGTATGAGCAGGAGGCTCAAGAAAAGGGCTTTGACATTAATACAATCAAAATTCATTTTAGTAGTGTAGACCGAGCAATTACAGATGGCGAAGAAGATGGATTTGTGAAAATTATCCACAAAAAAGGTTCCGACCAAATTTTAGGAGCAACAATTGTCTCCCGTCATGCTGGAGAAACCATTAGTGAAATAACTACAGCAATTGTCAATAAAATTGGTTTAAATGGGTTATCTGGCGTGATTCATCCTTACCCAACTCAAGCAGAAGCGATTAAAAAAGCCGCAGATGCTTATCGCCGTACTTTGTTAACACCAACATCAAAAAGAATTTTAGCATTGCTTACGAAGTTGTCTTAATACTTTCGAGATTAAAAATTAATTTTTGCCATCGACTTATCAAGTTATAAGCTCAATTTGTACTGGAAAATCAAATATTTAAATTACTTTTGCAGATTATTAAAAGTACATATTTCACAAAAATCATTAGGGAGCATCCCAACTGTATAAAAAGTGTTAAGGTGTGGGTTTTCCAGTAGAATTAGATAATCTGGCAATGAATGGTGCGATCGCTTCTACAAATTTTACTGTTGATTCATAAGGTAAAACGTTGCATCCCGGTAATTTAATTCCACTAGCTTGAGGTAAACAGCCGAGATAATCAGCCATACGTTCATCTGGTGTTTCTTGTTTACCTTCTTTACTAATACTCAATGCGGCTTCTCCCAAAACTACCAATGTCGGCTGATTGATACAAGCAAGATAACCACTGTAATCCTGTCGCCAAAATCCAGCTAAAAACGAAAATACCGCATGGCGACTTTCAGGATTTTCCGCCCCCGCAACTAACATATCTAACCATTCTTTATCTACAGCATTTTCGGAACCAAAAAGTTTCCGAATTGAGAAAGAACGTAAAAACTTTTCTGTCCGCGCATAGCGATAAAAACCATTACCAACAGGCGAATCAAAAATATTCCACGCTATTTTATGCTGGAATGCTGATGAATTTTTTGTAATTACTGGCCAAGCAGGCGGTCCAGCTAAAATCATACCAGCAATTAATTTTGATTGTTTTTGAACTAATTCTATAGCAACTGGTAATAAAGCACCTTGTACTACAATTACAACAGGTTTTTTTACTACTGTTTGCAAAAAGTAATCTAATTGTTCTGCCCAATCTTTAGGAGTATAAGCCACACGAGGCATATCACTCTGACCACATCCTAGTAAGTCAGGATTGTAAATCAGATTTTTCTGACCTTTTCTATACCATTGAGTGCGAAATCTTTGCCAAAATTTTCGTGATAATCCCACACCAATGGGATGAATTAGAAGTAAAGGTAAACCCTCACTGCTGGAATTAGCTGGTTGATGTAGGTCGTAGGCACAACGATAATTTTTCCAGGTGTAAAACTGGGTAGGAGATATTGTAATATTCAATGTATTGACCATAGGATTAAAAGATTATATAGGGATGAATTAATTTATAGCCAGCAGCTTTGATTTTTTGATTGGATACTTTAGCATTATATGGACGGTTAGTTTTGCTACTATTATCCCATTCTACTTTGGTTAAATTGTGTTTTTCCATTAAGCTGTCCAGCAACTCTCGGCTGGTTAAATCGGCATCATCTACCAGATTGTAAATACCTTGCAAATGATTTAAACGCACAAATTCTATTGCCCCAACAATATCATCCAAGTGAATCCAATTAGCGGCATCTTCACCATTACCGGGACGGGTTGTACCAGGAACTCTACTAAATATTTTGATCAGTTCCCTATTTGGTCCATAGATACCTCCTAATCTTAAGATACAAACATGGAGCTTTTCACTAGATGCTCCGAGTAATACATCTTCAGTTGCTTTGAGAATTTTTCCATTATCATGGATTGGTTGAGCTAGGGTTTCTTCATCTACCCCAGCACCATTATGGTCGCCATAAACTGAATAACTTCCAGTATATATTAATTGCTTAACACTAGGAGTATCCTGTAAAACTTCAACTAGAGTTTTGGCAGTATTGAGATAAGTATGTTCATATAAATTTGCTCCCTTTGCGCCAATACTCAACAACACAATATCTTGATTTTTCAATACAGATTTTAGTTGTTCTCGGTCATTGCCTTGGGTGACTACAACTTTTTGGGCTACTCTTTGTAGAGTCGAGACACGCTCAGGGGTAGTTGTGGTAGCTGTAACCATAAAAGTCATCTTCTGCTGCCACAATTGAGCAACTGCATAGCCAACGTAACCACAACCAATAATGGCAATGTTCATAAATAAAGCTAATGTTTTGAATCAATAGTATGCTTCTTTATGTTAACAATACCTTTTTTGTGTGCTGATGTTAACTATGGATGACACCATCAGGCATAATTGCCCCAGCTAAGTTAGCACCAATCAATTTTACCAGTAGGCGATCGCCTGAACGAATCCGCGCTCCTGTCAAGTCGGCTCCGCGCAAGTCAGCTCCACTCAAGTCCGCACCAATCAAGTTAGTGGAGCGCAAGTTGGCTTCTCTCATGTCGGCTAAAAGTAAGTTAGCCCTAAACAAATTTGCTGAAGATAAATTTGCTCCTCTGAGAATAACTTTGTGCATAAAAGTATCGCTGAGATCAGCCCCACTCAAATCAGCGTAACTCAAGTTTCTGCCAGATAAATCTTTGTTGCTTAAGTTAGAGCCACTGAAGTCTTTACCACTTAAATCAGGGTTTGTTTTAGGTGGTTTGTAGGTACTTTCAGGTGGTTTCTTGACTTGAGATGCTGAAGAATAATCAACATTTTTATGCTTATTATGTAAAGAGCGCAATTGATCACGAGCTTCATTAATAGCTTTCAGTTTGTCTTGGGCTTTCTTCTGTAAGCGGTGATTATCTTGAGGAATCCGATCAGGATGCCAAATGAAAACCAAGTCTTTATAAGCTTGGTTAACTTCCTCAAGTGTTGCTCCAGGTTCTATTTCTAAAACTCTATAATACTGCTCCATCTCGCTCATTATGATATTTTTGTCAACAATCAAATTACGTATGAGTGATGCAGCCGCCAGATAAAACCTACTCAAATCTACTCATAAGACGCGAATCGGTTTTAATTCCTGTTTTGACCAAGCCCGTTGGCGGTTTCTTGTTCACAGGTATAAATTAAAGAAGAGCTTCTCCTTATTTGCTCTAAATTGAATACTGAGATTTAAATATTATACAGGAGTGTATTAGATAACTCAGTTCATAAATAACCTTTTTGGGAGGCAAAGTTGAAAATACTCTATCTTCTTTGTATACAACGAAACTCTACTGCGATCGCCTAGTTAAACGTGTAGTTTTGTATCGATGTAGTTATTTGTAATTAGCCTTATACCTATTTTCCCACTTCATCTAGATATTGACCATAAAACATTTTTATCACGAAGATACCGAATAGGTATGGGAGGGTATGGCTAGTCCAAGTCAGCTATCACAGATATCATTGATCATTAACGTTCCATTTATTCTCTACCCATCATCCCATTTCGCCACCGATTTATGGCTCTCAAATAAGCGACAACAGGAATTTGATAAATCTCGACTACAATCCACAAAATAATTGATAAATGTAACAAAAAAGTTAGTATTGTCCAGATATATGGGAGCCAAGTAATGGGATCATGAGATATTGGCGGAAAGTAGTAAGCAACTATACCAATTAAACTTGTGGGTAGCACGACAAAAGCAATAGCTACTAGCCCATAACCCCAACCCAATTCAATACCCTCTAACTGGGCTTCTGTCCAGTTAAAGCCATTCCATCGCCAAATCAGGGGAGGTTGACGAGAAGGCATTTTGATTTCTTGTTGTTCTAGGTTAACAGTAAAAATCTCGTAACAGAAATCACAAGCCATCGTTTCCATCATTGGCATTCGAGAAATTTTACCTACGCGACAAACAGGACAGGGGTAAACTTCTTGAAAGTCAAAAGATGTAGTGAATATTTTAGAACTGGGCATAATAAAACTACGTTTTGCTTAAAAGTTAATCTGGTGATAGCGTTTCCTCATCTGCTGAGGTCTTATATTATTCTAATTTTATTTGTTATTTTAATTTTTTAATTGTCTGTTTTTTATTTATATAACTATTTCTCCATAAATTCTTTGTAACAATATAATGTTTTGGATATTTTGCATATTTTCAACAAGCGATACTTTATGTAGAGGCGAAATTCTCAAATGTATAGCTGAGTGCGGAAGCCTTAACTTAACTTGGTTTCTACTCAGCACTTTGCTATATATTGAATTTCTAGCTTAATGCTGCTCAAATTTTCAGCAGCAATCACTACTTTTAAGAGCTTTGATTCACAGCCTCGTGTCGCCTATTTTTCAAATTCTAGCCTAGACTTTATCCTTTGGTGGTGGCACAATACCAGTTTTTTTTAAACCTTGATCAATATCTCTCAGTAGTTGAAAATCCTCCTCTGGTAAGGGATAACTATTACTACTTAACAAACCTGCACTGGTAGTCGGATGCTTTTCTAGAAAGGAGAATGCTTGACGAAATTGAGACGGCTTTGCTGGAATCGGTGCATCGAAGTGACAAGGAATAATCCACTGAAAGTCCCAACTCGCGACCTTCTGCGCCCAGTCAATGGTTTCTTTTGGTGCGCGATTCAAAATGAGTGTTTGCAAAATTGGTGCGACAAACAAACGACCGTCACCTCTGAGTCTATCGAATGAGTGCTGCCAATCTGAATGCCATTTAAAGGGATATAAGCCAAAATAGGCTTTTTGTGAACGATTGGGGGCTTGAATTGCCTCGCGCAATACTTTACCCAAGCCGACCACTTCTAGCATACTGGGACGAAAATACAAAGCAAATAACGAAACCCGTTGCCATCCTTTACGGCGATTGGCTGGAGTATCTGCAATCAAATCAAATGCCTTGTCTTTAGCGTGGAATAGCAAGGGATATGAATCTAATTGTACAATCGCTGGCGGATCTGCTGATACAGATACCACTGAATCTGTGACTAATAAAGTATGCGATCGCTTGTGGAAAAATACAACCTCAGAGAACTTCCCTGGCCCCAACTCTATCGGGCCAAGAATCGCATAGTCAAACTGATCAGCAAATGGGGTTTTGCTACTATCTTCAGGTAATATATGAATCCGTTTAGCAGGTAAACCCAGCCAACTCAGGGGAAGATTTAACGGAAAACTCCATTGATGAGGAGCCACAAAAACCTCTGAACTAGGAAAGCATCTGGCAAAGGGACCAACGAAAACTTTGTGTTCTAGCCCTGAGATAGTTGGCAAAATAATATACTTAACATCCCCGTGTTCTGCTACCAACTCTTTCACAAGACGGATACATTCAGGGGTAGGCGCAACGGGAGCGTATACAAGAAGACCACCTTGTTCAAGCTTAACTACGGTCATGCGAATTGGCACAACAACGTAGAAAATTCCCTGCATTTGGTCAAAAGTCCAGATGGTGTCTTTAACTACTTCTTTACGGATTGTCCGCCGCTTGCCATAAGGGTAGAGTGGCAATGTAAACCAGAAAGGCCAGGAAAAATCCTGCTGGTCAATCTGTTCTGGGATTACTGCACTTTTATCATCCGCCACTCTCTGACCCCTCCCAAGTTCCCAACGCTAAAATTATTGAGCTAACAACCTACTTTGTATAAAAAATCTAGTATCTCACAACTCAGGCGGCAGACAGAGAGAAGATAGCTAAATTAATCTATTTATAACAAAAATAATCTAATCCAAAAATAATCTCATATTTATGGCTATTTATTTTACTTACATAATAAAACTGACAAAAAATACTGATCTAAATTCTAAATGGGTAAAAAAAATTACCCTAATTATTTGTTTCATGTATAATTAATTATAGAAATTTTTGGTTTCTTCTTTTACCTCCACTGAAAATTAAGATAAAATACAACTAGTAAGCAGTTTATGAATCACGAACAAAAAGATTTCTGCTTTTGTACCTTAGCCTTAAGAAATAAATATCGCCTGCTAGCTCAACAATTGGCGAGTGATTTAGAAAAATATGCTCCTGGCACTACATTATTAGTATTAACAGACGAGCCAAGTTGTTTTAAAGAAAATTATAACGTTTTAGCTTTTAAACATCGCCAACAGGGGATTTTGCATTGTTATAATGACAAAAGCATCCTCATGGAAACAGCTTTATCAAAATTTCCGGCTGCAATTCACATTGATGCAGATACAAGAATATTAGCTCCCATACCAGATAATTTACAGTGGAAACCAGGAATTACAGTAGGACACTATGAAAACTTGGTAGAACACGTCAACCGGTATACTCCTGAAAGATTGCAACCTCTCCAGAAGGTTGCTTCGCATTTCAACATAGATTTAGAAACTGTAACTTATGTGGGAGAATCTTTATTTATGATTGCTAGAGACAATGGCAGAGAAGTAGATTACTTAAAATCCTGGGCAATGATTGGCAGGTATTTGGAATTAAGAGGGATTCATTCTGGTGAAGGTAATGCAATGGGAATAGCTGCGACTAAGGTAGGCTGGACGATTTCCCAAGATAACTGGCAAGAAATTAAAAATGTCATTCATCATATAGATGCTTCCTATAGTAACAAGCCGAAGACTTTATGGGAAAAATGGCAACGAAAAATTGGCTATCACTACCGCTTAAATTTAGCTAGACTTATGGCTTTGAAGAATGCTAAATTCTACTATAATTAAAGTCAATTACTGACAAAAAAGTGCTGAATCACAAAATTATCAGTTATTCAGCACTGATTATTAATTATTAATATTTATCAGATCAAGAATCTAAATCTAGAGCTTGCATTCCTTCACGTTTGGCAAAAGTGAGCAGACTTCCCAATTGCAGCCAAACCAGTAAACAAGTCAGAAGACTTACTGGTAAACCAATTCCTAAAGCCAAGGGGGACGGAAAACCAAATATCTCTAAACCGGATGAGAGGAATACAGAAACACCGACAGTAATTCCCAGAAATGGCACAAATAACTGTTTTAATGAGGAAGCAGATTTAGAACTTTTGGCATTATCTTCTGGCCATTGCTGCACTATTACTTTGAGTGTGCCAGATAAGGCTAGACCAGAAGTCAATGCAATTAAAAAACCAATAATTAACAGAAAATAAGGTGGTTGTTCCGGGAAATAGTACATGAAAACTCCAAATTGATATTAAAAAGTTATGCAGTAAAAATTTTAGTCTGTTTATTTTTTACTGTTTGGTTGCACAGCACTAAAAGCAGCGAAGAAACCAGATTTAGGAATCACCGCAGCTACGCTTTCTCTTGATAACTCTGTCAACATACCGATGGCTACGTCTAATAAACGATTCGGTTTAATGTCATCTTTCACCAAATCCCACAGGCGTTGAACTTCTTCTGTATGTAGACGGTCATCTTCGGTGAGTGCTAAGACAAACTCTCGACGGAGAAATTTACCTTCCTCAGACATGAGATATTGTAATCCCATTCGCGCTGTCGGTAAGACATCAAAGCTGCCATCAGTCCGCGCAATTTCGATTAAATTCTCTAAGCGTTCCCACTGGAATTTACCATCTTTAAATAACACGTTCAGTAGTCGTCGCCTTAATTCAGGGGATTCCCCAGTTAGTAAGCGTCGTGCTATGTAGGGATAACCCACTTCTACAATTTTGAAGTTTGGGTTAAGACTGAGGGCAATACCTTCTTGAGTCACCAGAGAACGAATAATCAAGGCGAACTTGGCCGGAACTCGAAACGGATATTCATACATCAGTTCCGAGAACTCGTCAGTTATGGTTCTGAAGTTAAATTCCTTGACATTTTTGCCAATGGCATTTCCCAATACTGATTCTAATGCCGGGATAATGGGGCAAATATTCGTGTCTGGTGTCAGAAAACCTAATGCAACAAAATCTGCGGCTAAATCGGCGTAGTCTTTGTTTACCAGATGTACTAGCGCATCTACTAAAGTTTCTTTGGTGGGTTCCTCTAGCTGATCCATCATGCCGAAATCAATGTAAGCCATGCGTCCATCAGGCATAGCAAACAAATTTCCTGGGTGGGGGTCAGCATGGAAAAAACCGTGTTCCAATAGCTGTTGCAGTCCGGAAGTTACCCCAATTTGAATAATTTCCTCTGGGTCTAAACCTGCTGCTTTAATTCTGGTAGTATCGGTGAGTTTGAAGCCATTAATCCATTCCAGAGTTAAAACGTGAGTGTTGGTATAACTCCAGTAAATATCCGGGATTTTAACTCGCGGATCGCTGCGAAAATTGCTGGCAAATTTTTCGGCGTTACGACCTTCATTGATGTAATCAATTTCTTCAAATAACTTGATGCCGAATTCGTCCACAATTAAAGTCAGATCGTGACCGAGATTTAGGGGTAGCCAAGGCGCTAACCAACCAGCTATCCAGCGCATCAGATAAAGGTCGAGGGTGATGACTGGGCGTAAGTTGGGGCGCTGCACTTTTACAGCTACTTCTTCGCCAGTTAGTAGACGACCACGATAAACTTGCCCTAAACTAGCGGCAGCCACTGGACTAGCTGACAATTCGCTGTAAACGTCAGAAATGGGTCTGTCTAACTCGGTTTCGATTATTTGATAAGCGATCGCATTATCAAAAGGTGGTAACTGATCTTGTAGTTTAATCAGTTCCTCTAGGAAATCTTTACGTACCAAATCTGGACGAGTGGATAGGGCCTGACCTACTTTAATAAATGTCGGGCCAAGTCTAGTGAGTAGTTCTCGTAACTGTGTAGCGCGTTTACCTTTGTTTTGCTCAACTTTATTTTGCCATTCGTCCCACTTGAGACTCAAAATAAATACAGCAAATGACCCGATAACTTGTAACATTCGTCCCCAAGCAAGCCAGGGACGGTAACGATAGTGACGAGCGATCGCGTCTGAATTGTAGCGTCTTAGCTGACCGGGCTGATTGTGACCCACGCCTTTACATACCTCTTCAACTGGGAATTATATACTTTCGTTTTTTATGTCCCCACGTACAAATTAATTGTAAGTCGGGGTTTTGTGTAGTTTTGTATCAAAAACTAGGAATTTAAATTGTTTCCGGGTAATAATCTTGACCGTTTTAGCCTAGATGACTCTCCAGATGTTTTTATCTTTTCCTTAATTATACTTTATAAAAGTACAAATATTGCGTTGGGGAGTGGGGACTTGGGAGGCTTGTAGGGGCGGGTTTACAGATATTCTTCAATATGAATGACGATATTACTAAACCCGCCCCTACGGAGATTGGTGACTAAGAAAGAGTTATCCTCATGACCAATGACCAATGACCAATGACTATTTAGATTTTGCTTCCAAACCTTCTAAGCGACTTTTGAGTTCTTGGTTTTGTTGCTTGAGTTGGTCTAGTTCCTCCCGCATTTGGCGCAATGCTTTATCTGTTCCCACATTTTTTTGCACCTTGGAAATTTCCTCTTCAGCATAGCGACGCACACGCCCGTCGGCTGTTTGGTCGGCTAGCGATCGCAAAATCCCCATAGCTTTGCGAGTTTCCATTTGTCCCAAGGCCGTGACTACAGCCACTTGGGTTAAAAAGAAGGTTTCTTTGGCTAGTTCTGCTAACTTTTCTAAAATCCGTTCTAAATTCATCGGACTTTGACCCACAGAAATCTTGCCTAAAGCTCGAATTGTGGCTAAACGCAATGGTTGTGGTGTACCAAGTTTTGTGTATTCTAGCAGCACATTTAAAGCAGCTTCTGAAGTTTTGAGTTCAGCTAAACCGCCAATTGCACCACTCCGCACAACTTCATTCCAGCCCGCCCTTGATTCTAAAACGGATTGCAGCAGCTTAATTACCTTTTCTTCTTTGGGTTTATCTGCCAAATTCACAGCTGCGATTGACCCCACAGCCCGACTAGCTGCTGCTTCGACGTAGTAACTAGGATCACCATTTTTAACCAACTTTTTCACAGCTTTGTAACTGTCATGGGTTTTGATGGTCGCCAGTGCTTCCACCACCGCACGCCGGACAAAAGCATTTTGGTCTTGCAATCCGGGAACTAACCCATCAAAGGCTTGATCTAACTTAATTTCGGCTAGTTGTTTAGCTATTTCGACCTGCACACCCCAAAATGAATCATGTTTGAGTGCATCTGACAAAGCATTGGTAGCTTCTAATCCACCTTTTTTAGCTAAAGCCTCGGCTGCATAGATCCGAGAAATGGGGTTAGGGTCAAATTCTAGCTGGGCTTTCAACTCTGGAACTGCATATTCTAAAGTCACAGTTTTGAGGAAATTATTGCCCACATCAAAGCTGACAAATTGGGGTTTTTCTGCTAAAGGGAAGTAAAAGCTTTGTTCCCGTTCATTGACCCGCACAGTGAAAGTGTTAAGTTGTGCAGTTTTACTTGGTTGAGTGTAACCAAAGCCAATGGGTATTTTTAGGTCAAACAAATCTTTACTATCATTTTTGTCGGCTTGGGTTTGAGTGACTGTGACTTTGGCTAAATTAGCATCTCCATCCCAAGAGTAAGCTACTTTAAAATCAGGATGACCACCACGATAAACGTATTGATCGAAGAGGTATGCCAAATTCCGCCCAGTCGCCTTTTCAATGGCGCGGAGTAAGTCTACTGTTTCGACAGTTTTATGGGCATGATCTTGGACAAAGGTGTGAATTGCTGGCCAAAATAATTCTTCTCCTAATTCCGCCCGAATCATGTGATAAACACAAGATCCTTTTTCGTAGATATGGCGGTCATAAAGTTCGATGGCTTCCCGGTAAACATGAGTTACCATTGGGCGGCGGTAGCGGTGACTATCTTCGCTTAAGTAACTTCTGGCTTCTAATAATCGATAGTATGCGGCTTCTTGGTCGCCATATTCATGTTCTGTCCACATCACTTCCGAGTAGGAAGCCATCCCTTCCTTAATCCAAGCATGAGACCAATGTTTAATTACCAGTAAATCCCCAAACCACTGGTGTGCTAATTCGTGAACAACTAAACTTTCTGTGCCACGATTATCTAAAGCGGCGCGTTCATCGATTAAACATCTATCTGTTAATAGGGTTGTGGAAGTATTTTCCATCCCGCCAAAGATGAAATCATCTACACAAACTTGGGCATATTTAGGAAAAGCATAAGCATAACCATACTTTTCGCTTAAAAACTCCATCATGCGGGGAGTTTTGCCCATGCTGCGTTTAGCATCGTCTTTTCTACCCTTTTCTACGTAGTAGGTAACGGGTTTACCTTGCCATTCGTCCCGAATTTCGGCAAAGTCGCCTACTGCTAAGGTCATTAAGTAGGTAGGATGAATCTGCTGTTGTGACCAATGGTAGATTTTTTCATCTCCATCTTTTTGGGTGTCGATGAGTTCGCCGTTGGAAATAGCAATTAAATCTTTAGGAACCCGTACCCGAATTTCGGAAGTAGAAAGTTGTCCGGGATAGTCGAAGCAGGGAAACCAGAAACGAGAGTCTTCGTCTTCGCCTTGAGTCCAAACTTGGGTGGGTTTGTTGGGGTAGTGTTGGTCTGGTTGAATAAAGTATATACCGCGTTGGGGCTTTTCCACTGAGTAGGCGATCGCAATCAACAGATGTTTACCAATTTGTGTTGGTTGCGAAAGTTGAATAGTTAGCTGTTCGCCGTTGTAGTCAAAATCCTGGGCTATATCGTCTACTTTTACAGACTGGATATTTAAGTTGACAGCATCCAAAGTCAAACGGTCAATGCCATTTCGGATCGGTAACAGGCGGATGCTGCAAGTCCCGTGGTAACTTTGGCGAGGAATATCCAAGCACAGATCGAGGAAAATATGCTCTACTTGTCCAGGACGGTCGGGGTTGTAGTGCGGTTTAGCGCCTGGTAATTCAAAAGATTTATGACCGTTATTGTTTGTATCAAAATAAAACTGCGACATTGATGCTTACTAACCTTTTAATCCTGATGAGTCTGTGGAGATGTATTTGAATGCTATCTGGTTAATATCCCAATTTCAAAGGGTTCTTTGAGGATAAGGAGTATTTTTGCGGTTTATATATAAGAATTAAGCCTACGTAATTTACCTTTGTGTCATTGGATTAAAAATTTATTACATCTTGTTAAACTTTAATTGAGTACAAATACTCCGAAGTCTTTCTTTAGTGTAGGATAGCTTGTCCCTATCCAGCCAGTTATAGCAAAGTCCTGAGTGGGTAGGGGCGGGTATGGCACTCTCCAAGTCTTTCACAGATATGCTCAATTACTAATAATAATTTGAATAAACCCGCCCCTCAAGGCTTTATACTAAGCAGTCTCCCCACTCACCAAGAGCAAGTTTCCCACAGAAGCTATTGACTGAGTACATTGGAATATAGATTCAGAAAAATTTTCTGTGCAAACCTGACCCCCTAAATAGTAATGAAAAACTATTATCAAGATTTTTTGATTCGTAACTGGGAGATAGGCGATCGCACCAGAGCCGCTTCTGTTGTAAGTTATGTGTTATCAGAATATGGTTTGGGTTGGGAACCCAAGGGTGCAGACAAAGATGTGCTGCAAGTAGAAGAATTTTACTTAGAAGCTGGCGGTGAATTTTGGGTAATCGAACACCAAAATCAGCTAGTTGGTACGGGGGCATACTACCCGATCAAACGTGGTCAAAAAGCTGTAGAAATCCGCAAAATGTATCTTTTATCCAGTGTCAGGGGTTTAGGACTGGGAAAATATTTGTTACAACAGCTAGAAGCAGCGATCGCCTCTCGTGGTTTTCAGGAAATTTGGATTGAAACCGCCGGTGTTTTAGTAGAAGCAGTCAAGTTGTATGAAAGTAATGGTTATCAACCAGCTACGGGAGTAGAAACACCACGCTGCGATCGCGTATATATGAAAGTGCTGAGGGCTGAGGGCTGAGTGGGTAGGGGCGGGTTCAAGAGTCAGTCCGTGGTTCATTGAAATCCTTAGTAAACCCGCCCGTACAAGAGTGCTGAGTGGGTAGGGGCCTGGTGGTTGCTATATATGAAATTGCTGCACAATATTAAAAGCTTACCCTATAGCCATTCCCTGTCTGTAAATGCCAACCTGGAAGCACAGTTTTAACAACTTTCTTAACCTGTTTCTCCAATCTGATTGTCCTTTATGCCAAAGACCGACACCTGGTGAATTTTGTCCTTACTGTATTAAGCAACTGCAAAACTGTCAGCACAAAAATCCTGCGGCTTTGTGGGGACAACCAATACCTGTATTTGGCTGGGGAATGTATGGCGGGATTGTCAAACGCGCGATCGCTGTGATGAAATATGAAAATCAACCTCAAATTGCCCGCCCGTTGGGTCAATGGCTAGGAGAAGCATGGTTGTTATCAAAGGTGTCAAAATCCCCACAAACGCCTCCCTTAGTAGTCCCCATACCACTCCATCCCCAGAAACAAAAAACACGCGGTTATAACCAGGCTGCACTAATAGCTGAAAGTTTCTGTCAAACAACTGGATTAAAATTGCAGGTGAATGGTTTGAAAAGAGTTCAAGAAACTGAAGCACAATTTGGCTTATCAGCATCTGAACGAGAAGCTAACTTAGCTGAAGCATTTGCTGTTGGGGAAGAATTACGCCGTCGCCGTCTCAACGTCCCAGTGTTGTTAGTTGACGATATTTATACCACTGGTGCTACAACTAGGTCTGCTGTAAAAATACTTAATCAGCATGGTATTACCGTCTTAGGTTTAGTAGCTGTTACTACTTCAGTTAAAGACAAATACGCTAAAAGTATCTAGACTAGTTATCCGATTAACCTGTTTTCGTGGGAACACTATTTATTTATGAGTAAAGCTTTTGTGATGGGTTTAAAACAATTAATAATTATTCCTGTCACTTTGTTGGTAATTGGCATAAATCCCAGGGTAGGATTTGCCCAAAATAAATTGTATAGTCCAATTCCTTTAACTCCCAGTACAGAACTTTCTGATACACTTTCAGTAAAAGACATTCCCACGGGACAGGGTGGCTTTGGCCGTGATTATATCGTCAAGCTGAACAAGGGTGATAAGTTAGTAATTGATTTGACTTCTGAAAGTTTTGACACCATCGTTACACTGTTAGCACCCAATGGCGCGACAGTGGCTGAAAATGATGATGGCCCTGATGGTACTAGCAATTCCTTACTATTTACCCGCATTCAGGAAACAGGAAACTATATTATCCGTGTCCGGTCTTTTGGGGAAACTGGGGTGGGGCCGTTTAAACTGAAGGTGACAAAATTGCAAGCAGTTAAGTAATTCGTAATTCGTAATTCGTAATTAAAAAATGGTGAGGATACAGAGGAATAGGGCTTCTGTCCATTCAACTACTGCGCCGTAGGTGTCTCCTGTATGTCCGCCTAATTTGTGATGAAACCATAACCCGGTCAGGGTGGCGATCGCACTTCCCACCCATATCATATTGAGTGCTAAAAATAGATGTTCTCTATGTATGAGAACCGGAAAAGTACTGAGACTGAATAGCAAAAATAGTCCCGGTAATAAATCTTTGTATGAACGAATGGCTGCTTTGTGAAATGCACCTTTACCAGTGGGTTTTAAATAAGGATAGCAGGCGATCGCTAGTTGTTGTCCCCAACGTCCCCATCCACAAGCCGCTATCAGCACTAACCAACGGTGATCAGCAATCTCGATTAAAGCTGTAGTTTTGAGTAATATTAAGGCGATCGCTGCCATTGCGCCAAATGCACCTGTAGCACTATCCGTCATCACCTCTAAGCGTTTTTCGGGATTACCCACCGCCAAACCATCAGCAGTATCCATTACGCCATCTAAATGCAATCCTCCCGTAATCGCAATCCAAATACTCACTACCAACGCACTACGAGTTAACACTGGTATGCCCAGATGATTCATGACTGCATCACATAGCCCTAAAATTCCGCCAATCATTAGCCCGACTAGGGGGGCAAAATACGCCACTCGTTGGAAGTCTAGTCCGTTTATATAGGGCAGAGGAATGGATGTATAAAATATGATGCTAGCGAATAAATCTAAACCTAATTTTTTCACCACTGGGGCTAATTCATTATGTTATTTAATATACTTGACATGGTTGACAGATGTTGTCCACAAATCCAGCAGTAGCAGCAATCAGAGATTTTAAAGGTTTAAATAAGATCGCCTTTAATTAGAGACTGTTGGGAAAAATTTTGTTATGCTGTTCTCAGTAATATATTTTTCAAGTGCTGATTGCAACTGAATCTCAGTAAAGTTGGCAGAATAATAGTACAAGAAATAAGTGGATTTTGCATTCTTCAATTAATAACTTACCTTAGACTTAATGAGACGATAGCCCTCCAAAGTTGATTTTTTTTAATGTAGGAGGCCAACAGGCTGTGAAATTCACCTTTTAGCTGTGTTGTACCTCACCTTTGCTTATCTCCTATTTTCCTATGAGTCACCATCTACCCGACACCAGGATACCAGCTCCGTGTATTGTTAACACGGGAATAATTGTGAATAAGCTCGACATTCGGCGATTGCTGTCTGATTTAGGTCGAGTCCACTACATCTACACCCAAGAAGGCAAATTACACAGTGAGGGTGAAGGAGATGTGATGGAAGTCTTTGTAAATCCTCAAAGGTCTACCCTAGTTGCTAACTCTGCGCTATACTTGAATGTTTATAGTTTCGACTATCTAGAACTAAAACAATCACCGCAACAAGAAACCTACTTTGATTTATTGCAAGAAGGGATGTGTTTACGGCTGATTCCGCTTTCGACTCCCTCCCAAGAACGAAAAGAGCGTAACTTGAATGTCAATGCTATAGAAGCGATGATGGAGCAAGTATTCTCCGCCAAATGGGATGCAGAAATTGACGATGACTGTTCTGACTCATTTTAATTAATTACCAGATAAAGCATATACTCAAAAAGTTGGTAATAGGTTAGTCGTTAGTACTGAAGTGTTCACAACAAATCAATTGCCAGTTTTTATATTTTTTGTCCATATTTAGCGCGATCGCATTAATTTTACCTTGAGTGCCAATTTTTCTTTTCAATCCTTGGCTGAATGTAGCCAGACTAAAGCTAGGGCTGGGGTATTTCACACTCCTCATGGCCCTGTGGAAACCCCAAGATTTATGCCTGTGGGAACCCTGGCAAATGTCAAAACCGTCACCCCAGACCAACTGAAAAGCACTGGGGCGCAAATGGTCTTATCCAATACCTATCATTTGCACCTGCAACCAGGGGAGAGGATTGTGGCGGGTGGTGGTGGATTACACAAATTTATGGGCTGGGATGGACCAATGCTCACCGATTCCGGTGGTTTTCAGGTGTTCAGCTTGAGCGAAATGCGGAAGATTACTGAAGATGGTGTAACTTTTCGCTCACCCCACGATGGGCAAATTATCCACTTAACGCCAGAACGCTCCATAGAGATCCAAAATACTTTAGGGGCTGATGTGATCATGGCCTTTGATGAATGTCCCCCCTACCCAGCTAGTCGCGAAGATGTAGAAGCTGCAACTGGGAGGACTTATCGCTGGCTTGAACGTTGTATGACTTTTCATCAACGTAGTGATCAAGCTTTGTTTGGTATTGTTCAAGGAGGGGTGTACCTGGATTTACGCGCCCAAGCAGCTCAGGAGTTAGCTAAGTTGGATTTGCCTGGATATGCTATTGGTGGTGTGAGTGTGGGCGAACCTCCCGAACTCATGGCTGATATTGTGCGAACTACAGCGCCTTTGTTACCACGAGAGAAGCCTCGGTATTTGATGGGGGTGGGGACTTATCGGGAAATGGCAATTGCGATCGCTTCTGGTGTAGATTTATTTGATTGTGTGATTCCCACCCGTTGGGCTAGACATGGTACGGCAATTGTCCAAGGCGAACGCTGGAATTTAAAGAATGCTAAGTTTCGTGAAGATTATACGCCATTAGATGAAACTTGCCCTTGTTATGCTTGTCAAAATTTTAGCCGAGCTTACATCTCTCATTTAGTGCGATCGCAGGAAATTTTAGGATACACATTATTGAGTATTCACAACATTACCGAATTAATTCGGTTTACGCAAAAGATTCGTGAAGCAATATTAAGCGATCGCTTTGCCACCGAATTTGCCCACTGGCTGAAAGAAGATAGTGTTGAGTGTTGAGATTAATAATCTAACTTAACTCAGGATTCATGACCGACTAAATCATGTTAAGATACATCTCAATTATGAACCTGTGTTAGATAGGTGGATTTAAACAAACATGGAAGCAGCATTGTTATTAGCAAAATTGCCTGAAGCTTACCAAATTTTCGATCCTTTGGTAGATGTTCTGCCAATTATTCCCGTATTTTTCTTGTTGCTGGCTTTTGTATGGCAAGCAGCTGTTGGATTCAGGTAAGCTAACCTATGACCGATGATTGGGACAGGTAATATACCTGTCCTATTTATTTGGCAATTTTTACTTTTTCAAACTTGATATTTCTTAATAATTTGTAATAAGCTACCATAAATTAAGTAGGATAGTTTATAGAAACTGTGTAAAAATCAGCTTTTCCAGCCACGCCTACAGTCAAAAAGGTATCAATCAGTTATGGGTAACATCAAATTTGTCAAAGAAAATAAGGAAGTAATAGCAGCAGATGGGGCTAATCTTCGACTCAAAGCTATGGAAAATGGCATTGACATCTATAAATTCATTGGCAAAATGACGAATTGCGGTGGCGCTGGTCAATGCGGTACTTGCATTGTCGAGATAGTCGAAGGAATGGAAAACCTCTCCCCACGCACCAATGTAGAGAACCAAAAGTTTAAGAAAAAGCCGGATAATTATCGCCTCGCCTGTCAAACTCTGGTAAATGGTCCAGTTAGTGTAGTCACAAAACCCTAATATCTAACTTATCAAAAATTTCAGCTAACACTGGCATCGATAATGCTATTCTAAAGTTGTTGAATAGAAACTGAAATTAAAGAGAGGCTTTCTTGCTATGCAAGTGAATGAACTAGGGTTTGTAGCGAGCATTCTGTTCGTTCTAGTTCCCGCAGTGTTTTTAATAGTTCTTTACATCCAAACTGCTAGCCGTGAAGGTGGAAAAGATTCTTGACATTTGTGCATAAGATAAAGAACCCCAACACCATTGGTGCAGGGGTTTTTTGTTGACCAACCGCTAAATTGAGCCTGATATAGCACAATACAGTTCAGTTAAGCCTAAAAGTCTACGACTACGTAGGTTGGGTTGAGGAACGAAACCCAACGCTTGCATGACTTTGTTGGGTTTCACTTCGTTCTACCCAACCTACAATTTTCTTAACTGAACCGTATTGTGATATAGCAACCGCCAAGGAGGTTAGGACGTTATTGATGACTGAAAGCCTTGATGTAGGGGCGGGTTTATTAAAGTTATTATTAGTAATTGAGCATATCTGTAAACCCACCCCTACCCACTCAGCACTTTGCTACATTAAGCCATAGTCCGCGCCAACAACACAGGACAAGTAGCATTAACTCGAACATAGTCAGACAAAGAAGCACCAATCAGTCTGTCTATATCCACAAAACTCTTAGCCACCGATGGCCGTCGATCTGGAGATCCGATCAATAATAAGTCTGTATTTAACTCTTCTGCGAGACGACAAATTTCTTCCCCAGGTTTGCCGCTACTAGTAACACAACGAGTTTGCACACCGTATTTTTGCGCTTCGGCAATTGCTTGTGCTAAAACTGAATTCTTTTCTGGGTTAATTTCCTTAACTTCAGATGTTTTACCACGCAAATCTGTAGTCACATTAGTTAAAATTAATTGACTACCCTGAATACCTTGCAACAGAAACAGCGCCAAACCTAAGCAGTTTTTGGCAGAATCGGAGTTATCCATCGCCACCATAACACGCTTAATTCGCTTCACGTAAATGTCATCCTTTACCAGCAACATGGGGCGAGAAGATAGCTGGAAAACATACTGACTCACGGAGTTAGATAAAATTGATTGCAATCGCTTGAGTCCCCTGGAACCCATAATAATTAAGTCAGCATCCATTTCATCTGCTACTTGGCAAACTACATCCTTGGGATCACCTTGACGTAAAATTGAAGACACCTGACTAGGATCTAAATTCAGAAACTGAATAGCATTAGCTAAGATTTTGCCACCCTCTTCCCATTTATCTGTCATCGCCTCAGATGTACTTTGGGGCGGTACAACGTGCAGAACTGTAACCTTTGCAGATTCGATTGATGGCATCTCCTTTAAGGTTTTGAGCATTTCTTCTGCATGGCCCAAGCCAGAAACCGCTAGCAAAATTTTATCAATCATTGTTACTTCTCGCCCTTAAAATTGCTTTGGTGTTTGCTCTTATTTACTTGGCTCAGTTGAAAGTTTCAACGCCTTGCCCAACAACCTAGTAAGTAAGTCAGCACAAACAAACTTTTAATCATTAGCTATTAGCACTAAAAGTTGTGACAAATAGTTAATTAATGTTGAGTTTTATTGTACTAAGTTACATAAACTTGGAACTAGGCTTCAAGGATTAAGCATACTCTCAATTTAGCGTAATAAACTTCATAAATTATGATGTTAGTTATTATTTTTAATCTATATTAATTTTTTTTAATTAGATACAAGTTAAGTATTGCAAAGAATTTTATATAAAAATGAGACTTTTATATTTATGTTTATAAACTGAGGGTGCGGAATGTGGGTTAAATCATGGTTTGGGAAATTACCACTGAAGAGTTGTTGAAAAAATATGCTTCCGGTAAGCGAAACTTCGCTGGGGCTGTGGTAGTTAGAAAAAGCGAATGTGGGCGCAACTATATTGACCTCGAAGGTGCTGTCTTGCGGGATATTAACTTGCGTGGAGCCGATCTGAGTTTCGCTTGTTTGAGTGAAGCCGATCTGACTGGAGCCGATCTCTTTGGTGCTTCCTTGATAGAAGCTCGGTTGGATGGTGCGATTATCAGGGATGCTAATTTGGAATGTGTTAATTTGTTTAGGTGTAGTTTGACTGGTGCTGATTTGGTTGGAAGTCACTTATATCAGGCTAGTGCCATCGGTGCTATTTTCCGTAAAGCTAGATTTTTGTATGGTGGTGAGCATAACGTTTTCATTCGTGCTGATTTCCGAGATGCTTCCATTGCCCACGACGCTATATGTCGAGCCATGAATGTAATCTGGGATACTATCATGCCCGATGGCACTGTCCAAAGCGGACCCTATTTCGGAGAGTGGAAATCCATCAGCAAGTAAGGGAACAGGTTCAATAATAGGCTTGATAGCATTGAGTTTTTCTATAATCCCCTCAATAGATCGTCCTTCAATTTTTTCCTGAACTTCCGTAGGAATATTAGCAAAGAAATCATATCCATTATATTTTCAATATACTTGACATTAAATAGTGCGATCGCAATTCCTCGTAGGTTGGGTTGAGGAACGAAACCCAACATTAACGATATCTAAAATAATTGACCACTATAAATTAGCCATACAAATATTTCTACATTATAGATATTCGCTTTAAACTAACACAATATTTTAATATTACTCACTTCCCACATCGTCTGGAAATTCTAACTTCACACCAGCACCCCAATCAATTGTATATAGACCCTGCGTGACATAACGATGAAAACTTGAATATTGCCAATCCTTGGGTGTCGTTACATAACCATGTCGCACCGGATTATAATGAATATAATCAACGTGTTGCTTAAAATCAAACTCATCACGAATTTGGTGTTCCCAAAAACGGCGTTGCCAAACAGCTTGCTCTTTCTTGAGTTGACGAGATGCAGATATTTTCCCCTTATATCGTGGATGACAAAGACGAGTAAAATTGCTCTTAATTAACCGCCACCGCCGAGAAAAATCATCATCTCCTGGTGGCAAAGTCCAAATACAATGTAAATGGTTGGGTAAAATAACAATTGCATCTACAGTAAATGAATGCCTCTGGATAACTTCTCTAAACACTTTTCGTAGCAGGAAAATATTTTCTTGCTCACACAGAAATTGACGACGGTTGTAAGTAACTTGAGTAAAAAAGAAAGTTCCTGCTTCTACCTTAGCTCTGCGGTATTCCATAGATAATATTTCAGTGCGATAACACGGGCAGGGTTGAGTAGCGCTACGCACCATTTTAATTGAGGAAAATGCTGAATTCTGATCAGACAGCAGCATCAACAAGTTAAGGTGCGTTAGCCTACGGCATAACACACCCTACTGGACAATCGTTAATTTACAGTCGCTAATAAACCAGTATGCTTGAGTAACGAAGTCGTACTAGGTTCACGACCTCGGAAAGATGCAAACACATTCATGGGATGTTGACTACCACCGAGAGCTAGGACTGTTTCCCGGTAACGCTTACCTGTAGCTTTTATCGCCTGTTCATCTTCTAAACCAGCTTCTTCAAAAGCAGCAAACGCATCAGCACTCAGAACTTCAGCCCACTTGTAGCTGTAATAACCTGCGGCATAACCCCCAGCAAAAATGTGTCCAAAAGCGCATAAAAAAGCGTCTTCTGGTAGAGGTGGTAAAACTGTAGTAGTTTTGGCAATCTTTTGACGCATATCTGCGGCAGTTTCACCACTACCAGGACGATAACGATAGTGTAGTTCTAAATCCACACTACTAAAGTGAACTTGCCGCAACATCACACTACCACTCATATAGTTACGTGCTGCTAAGAGCTTTTGGTAATAATGCTCCGGTAAGGGTTCACCAGTTTGATAATGCTTCGCCATACCAAACAAAGTAGGTCGCTCATAGCACCAGTTTTCCATGAATTGACTGGGTAGTTCTACGGCATCCCATTCGACATTGTTAATCCCTGCGGCTCCTGTGTAGTCTACTTTGGTCATCATGTGATGCAAACCATGACCAAATTCATGAAATAAAGTTTCTACTTCATAGAAAGTCATCAAACTTGGCTTACCATCGACTGGGGGACTTTGGTTGCATACCAAATATGCCACAGGTAAACGAATCGCCGTTACATCATTTTCAGTAATTTTGCTGCGATTAATACATATATCCATCCAAGCACCACCGCGCTTTTCCGATGGACGGCTGTAAGGGTCTAAGTAGAAGTAAGCTAGAGGACTACCAGTTTCATCAGCAATTTGAAAATAACGCACATTTTCATGCCAGACTGGGGCTTGACCATCGGCAGGGGTGACGGTAACACCAAACAGCCGCTTCACCAGTCCAAATAAGCCATCTAAAACTTGAGGTAGGGGAAAGTAAGGACGTAATTCTTCGGCGGTGAAGGCAAATTTTTCTTCCCGTTGGCGTTCTGCCCAAAAGCTGGTATCCCAGTGTTGTAAGTTTTCGGCTTCTGGTGCTTTTTTGGTAGCTGCAAAGGCTTTGAGTGCTTCTAAGTCTTTGACAGCAGCATCATAACTGGCTTGACGTAGTTCTTCTAATAATGCTTCCACTGCTGCCACATTAGGAGCCATTTTACTGGCTAGACTCAATTCGGCATAATTTTCAAAGCCGAGTAAACTTGCTAATTCTTGCCGCAATTCTAAAATGCGCTCAATTAGGGGCTGATTATCAAATTCACCTGATGAAGCACGAGTTATATAAGCTTTATAAAGTTTTTCCCGCAAATCCCTGCGGGTGCTGTGCTGCATGAATGGGCCATAGCTGGGAAAGTCTAAAGTAATCCGCCAAGGGCCATTTTCTGGGGTGGCGTTTTCATCTCCCGCATCACGCGCCAGCTGTGCAGATAGACTAACTAAGCTATCGGGTAAGCCGTCAATTTCGGCTTTGGTAGTCAGGGTTAAGCTAAAGGCTGTTGTGGCATCGAGGACATGGTTTGAGAACTTGGTAGAAAGTTCTGCTAACTCCATTTGGATGGCGTTGAAACGTTCCCGTGCATCTCCTTCTAAGCCTACACCGGAAAGTTCAGCATCTCTGATGGCAGCTTCAACAATTCGCTGCTGGGCTGATTCTAAAGTTGCCCAGTTATCACTGGCGCGGAGTTCCTTGAAAGCATGATAAACTGGTTGGCTTTGACCAAGCTTGTTGATGAATTGTACTACTTGTGGTTGTACAGTTTCATAAGCTGCGCGCAATTCAGGGCTATTTTTCACACCCATTAAATGGCTCACTATGCCCCAACTCCAGTTCAACCGTTCTGTGAGCTTTTCGAGTGGTTCTACTAAGCCGCTCCAAGTAGGCTGGATATTAGCTTCTAAGGTGGTCAGCTTTTGGTCAAGTTCTGCCAATAGTTCGGTAAAAGCTGGGACTATTTGCTCTGGTTGAATTTCACCGAAGGGAGGTAAGCCAGAACCTTTAAGTAAAGGATTTTGAGAAATAGTGACATTTGCACTCATGTTTTTGTGTGAGTCGCCTATAAATAATATCTTGCTGTATCTTCTAATGTAGCGATCGCTGCGTGATTTAGCAGTGCCAAAATGGCAAAATGTTTATAAAGTCCAAATTAATCACCCCATGAAATTACTGATTCCTGCTTTCGTTGCACCTGTGCTGATGTCGTTATCTTCTACACCAGTGTTAGCAGCCATTCAAACCAGAACAATTGAGTATAAACACGGTAATACTGTTTTAGAAGGTTATCTAGCTTTCGACGATTCTATCCCAGGTAAGCGTCCTGGTGTTTTAGTAGTGCATGAGTGGAACGGTTTACAGTCGTTTGTCAAAGAACGCACCGAGGAATTAGCTAAACTTGGTTATGTTGCATTTGCTGCTGATATTTACGGTAAAGGCATTAGACCAAACAACCCTGAAGAGTCAGGAAAACAAGCCTCAATTTATCGTCAGGATAGACAATTATTGCGCGATCGCACCACCGCCGGATTAAAAGTTTTACGACAAAATCCCCTCACTGATATTCAACGCATCGCCGCCATTGGTTACTGCTTCGGCGGCGGAACAGTCCTAGAACTAGCGCGGAGTGGGGCAAATATTGCCGGAGTAGCAAGTTTTCATGGCAACCTCGATACTCCCAACCCCAATGATGCCAAAAACATCCAAGCCAAAGTATTAGTGTTACATGGTGCTGATGACCCCATTGTGCCAGACGAACAAGTGGAAGCATTCGCCACCGAAATGCGCGAAGCAAATGTCGATTGGCAATTAATCTCCTACGGTGGTGCAGTCCATAGCTTCACAAATCCAGAAGCTAATAGTGCGCCGCGATCGCTTTATAATCCAGTTGTAGAAAAACGCTCTTGGCAAGCTCTCAAGCAGTTTTTCGCCGAAATATTTCAAAAACCAAAGAACTAAAAAAACAAAAAAACCTCAGCTTGGCAACTGAGGTCTCTGATTAGGAGAAGTAAAAATGACGATTTAGATACAACAATACAAAGAAGCGAAAATTTTATCTCAAGTCCAGGGCAACTTTTTTAATAGTGATTTACTTAGGTGTTTGAGGTATTTGCTAACTTATGTAAACAATTCTAACAACTTTGTTACAAACTGTCAACATTATTTACAAAAAAAGTTAAAAGGCTGTGCTGATCCTTTTTTTTAGCTCAATCAACGTAATATTAAAAACTTAACTTCTAAGTATATTTATCTATGTATCCCTGTGAATAGGTGAATATTGAGGAGTAATTAGTAATTTCCCTATTACGATTCGTGATGCGTAAACCTTGCGGGGTGGGCATCTTGCTATAGTTTTACGGCAAGGATTTTAATTAGTAGCATGATATCAAGTCCGGTTGAATACTTACGAAACGCGAAAACCTGCCAAATCTTTGCTTTATCTCCCCTCCTCGCTTGCGGGTTGAGGTGACATGATTGTGGTAATCGTAACTAATTAAACGGACATGATATGTTACATCTAGCAACAAAAAATGCAGAAATGTTGTATGTAACATCTCTACAAGGGTTTACGACGACGCATATTTAAATTTGGTAAATATTGATTGATTGCCAGTTTTGCAAACGTGCCTGAATATACAGCACCTTGCAATAACATCTTTCATGTATTTAAACCACATCTGTAGTCAGGGTGTAAGGGCGCAAGACCTTACCACGTAGTCTATTTACCTGAAAATAGCTGTAAATATCAGAAATCTTGTGGGGTAGTCATTTTGCACCCTTATCTAGAAGCAAAGCGAAACAGAAAATGGCTATTCAAAGCGTTTAACTTCAAACCCCCGCAAACCTTCAGGCTTTTCATACTCAACCACAACATCTTTCACCACCGCAGCAGGTGGGCCACTATGACACCAGCGAACCATCTCTTCGACAACCACCCGCGCCCCTTCAAAAACTGCCTCCACACTGTTATCAGGGAGATTCCGCACCCAACCAGTTAATCCCAACTGGCTAGCTGTATCGACAGTCGCATAGCGATAGCCTACCCCTTGTACTCGACCGGAAATCAATACATGGGCGCGGACTATCTTGGGCAGTGATGTAGGATTCTGCATAGATTGTCAATGCTTTACAATTTCCAGTCTACCTGTTTTGTGGACGCACAACCGAATTTTTTACTCAAACACTTTTAGTTTTGGCGGATAAATTTTTCAGTAGTTGTAGAAAGAGATAAAATCATCCTTATCTGTAAAAGTTGACCACAGTCAGATCAACAGCTTACCAATATCCAATTTATTTTTTTGTAACTTGTAAAAGTTTAATTGCTTATGTCTAACTTACCACCACTGAATACAGAAACAATCTGGGCAATTTTTAATGAGCAAATTGATGATGCCACAGTCAATCAATTAGTATGGCACTATTTAGGCTATTGCTATGACTCTTCAACGGGCAAATGGGATAATAGCGAAGTTTCATCAGAATGGCGAGATGAGTATCCAGAACCACCTGATTTTATTGATAGTCGCCCAGCAACAGTCAAATTAACTCGTTCTATTCCTAAAGAAAATAAACAAATAGCGAAAGAAAAATTAGGTTTTAAAGGTTATAAAATTGGTGAGTTTGGACCGCGACAAACTCGTAGAGCCACAGCCGCAAATTGGTTATTAAGTTATTTGCAGGAAACTACTGGCAAAATTGAGTAAATTTGGCAGGTAAAAGAAAAACTGATTTTAAATCTTTATTCCCAATGACAGTTAACAGTATAGCATAGGACTCCTAGTTTATTTCAACAAAACTCAGTAGTCCTGGATTACTGCTTGGCTGGCACCTATTTTCTACCTATACAACTTATTTGAAGACAGGACTTACGCAACAATTGCCAAAAATCTTGATTTATCGAACCGCCAAGCCGCCAAGAACGCCAAGAAAACGTAGATTATGCGTAAGTCCTAGAAGAATTAAATCGAATTGCTATATAATTTAATCATGAGTCATCTTAGCAGTTAATACTCGATAAACAACCCATTTTTATCTAAGAGAATCTAACTTCAGATAGATGAAGCAGTTATATAAATATCTCTAAAGACTGGTTTGCAAATTGATTAATAATTTAGAAGATATTCACATCTACATTTTTTAATCAACACAATTGTATGACAGCACCCATTGAATTTAATTTATTTGCACCTTACAACAAAGGAGCCGCATTAATTGGCTCCTTTTCTGATGGGCAGGAAATCTCCATGAAAAGGGGCGAGGATGGCTATTTTCGGACAACTGTTGAACTAGAAGATGGCATCTATGAATATAAATTCAGAATTCAGTCAAATTCATGGTTTTTTGAACCGGAACAATGGGTTGATGTGATAGATCCTTACGCCACTGATATTAATGGAGAAAGTGGTGAAAATCACGGAATTGTCAGAATAAAAGATGGAGAAAGAATTGTTGATACTTACGTTTGGAAACATGATGATAAACCTCTACCGGCTGATCATGAATTAGTAATTTATGAACTGCACGTTGGTGATTTTTCCGGTGGTGAAGATGACCGACACGCGAGAGGAAAATATAAACACGTCATTGAAAAGTTAGATTATTTGTGTGAATTAGGAATCAACGCCGTTGAGTTGATGCCAATCAAAGAATATCCGGGAAATTATAGCTGGGGTTATAATCCTTGTTATTTCTTTGCGACCGAATCTAGTTATGGTTCTACTATTGAGTTAAAGCAGTTAATTGATGAATGTCATGGTAGAGGCATTCGGGTAATTATGGATGGTATATATAACCACTCAGAAGCTTCCAGTCCATTAACTCAAATTGATCATGATTACTGGTATCACCATTCTCCACGTGACCCTGAAAATAATTGGGGGCCTGAATTTAATTACGAACATTACGACGAAATTTTAGACACTTACCCAGCCCGAAAGTTTATTGGTGATACAATTCGTTTTTGGATTACAGAATATCATATAGATGGTATTCGCTACGATGCAGCCAGACAGATTGCTAACTATGATTTCATGCATTGGATTGTGGAAGAAGCCAAAAATACTGCTGGTAGTAGAAGTTTTTATAACATTGCCGAACACATCCCCGAAACTACCAGTATCACCAATATAGATGGACCAATGGATGGTTGTTGGCACGACAGCTTCCGTCATACAATTACAGTGCATATTTGTGGCGATACTTTTGATTTAGAAAGCCTCAAAGATGTAATTGATGGTAAACGTCAAGGCTTTATGGGTACAACCAATGTGGTGAATTATCTGACTAACCACGACCATGAACGGACTATGCTGGAACTGGCTAATCGGCAGATTTTTGAGGAAGAAGGCTTTAACAGAGCTAAATTAGCAGCAGCTATTCTCATGACATCTGTTGGTGTACCTTTAATTTGGATGGGAGAAGAGTTTGGTGAATACAAACCCAAACAACCTGAATCATCCAAAATCGAATGGTCGCTGCTAGGTAATGATCTAAATCATCACTTATTTGAATACTACAAGGGGTTGATTCATCTGCGTAAAAATAGTCACGCCCTCTACACAGAAAATATTGATTTTATTCACGAAAACCTAGAAGCGAAGGTACTAGCTTATAGTCGCTGGAACGAAGAAGGTTCTCGTGTTGTTGTTGTAGCCAATTTTTCAGAAAACTTCCTGAGTAGTTATCACATCCCTAATTTCCCCTGTGGTGGTACATGGCATGAATGGACAGGCAATTATCAAGTTGAGGCTAATGATGATGGGATGATTACTGACTTAGGACCATACGAAGCTAAAGTGTTTGTCTGGCAGTAATCAAATTTGTCGTTTGGGTTTCGTAAGCTACTAAGTATTACAGTAACTCTATTTACCAGTGGTTGAATAATTCTTGTAGTACCTATTGTACTGGAAATCGCTATAATACAGGAAAGGGGGCATATTGTCCCCTTTTTAAGTTATGAAAACACAACAATTGGATATCCACCGTTATTGAAATGGTTGCATTCAAAAAATCTATAAGTTTGTGTTGTACTTATGATTTAAAATAGTATATTAACCTCATTCCTCAGTGGAATAGCAAAAATCACAAATTCGGCTTTATGCACAATAAATTATTTAATACTAACATCAAGAACTCTCACGTATTATTAACACCCAATGAAGTAAAATCAAAGTTGCCTTTAACTAAAGAGGCTGAACATACTGTTTTGCAACATAGACAGGAAATCAAAAATATCCTAGATTTTCAAGATAGCAGAAAATTTATTGTGGTTGGTCCATGCTCAATTCATGATACACACGCAGCGCTGGAATATTCCCAGAGGTTGAAAGTTCTGGCTGAACGGGTAAAGGATAAACTGCTACTAATTATGAGGGTGTACTTTGAAAAACCCAGAACTACTGTAGGATGGAAAGGATTGATTAATGATCCAGATATGGATGATTCTTTCCATGTAGAAAAAGGTTTATTAACTGCACGTAACCTACTGATCAAAATAGCAGAGTTGGGTTTACCTGCTGGTACAGAAGCACTAGACCCAATTATACCTCAATATCTTAGTGAATTGATTACATGGTCTGCCATTGGCGCACGCACTACGGAATCACAAACCCATCGTGAAATGGCTAGTGGTCTTTCCATGCCGGTTGGTTTTAAGAATGGGACTGATGGTAATATTCAAGTAGCTTTAAATGCTTTACAATCAGCTAAAAGCTCTCACAATTTCCTCGGTATTAATCATAAGGGACAAGTGAGTGTGTTTGAAACTAAGGGAAATCCCTATGGTCACGTGATCCTCCGGGGTGGTAGTCAGCCTAACTTTGAAGCAGTAAATGTCCAACTTGTAGAAGAAAAATTAAAAGAGGCTAATTTACCACCGAGAATTGTGATTGACTGTAGTCACGGAAATACCAATAAAGATTATACGCTACAACCAACTGTATTAGAAAATGTCATTCAACAAATAGTTGATGGTAATACATCAATAGTCGGTGTCATGCTGGAATCAAATTTGTATGAAGGCAATCAACCGATGTCTGGTAAGCGAGAAGAATTAAAGTATGGTGTTTCTGTCACCGATAAATGCATCAGTTGGGATGAAACCGAAAAAAGTATTTTGGCTGCTTACCAAAAACTAAGTTAGTTCGTAGTCAGGACTTGATTGCAACCCATATTCAAACCTCCCCGCAAGGAGCTATGGTGTACACAAGCGTGTATTGATTCTTCTTAGCAGTCTGCATATCAACTAATTGTCTTCTCAGACTAATTAATTCGCTCAGTTGACTTAATATAAAGTGAAGTTTTGACGATTCTCTAACTTTGAGAACATAACTCTAGGCTGAGGACTTAAGTCTTCATTTTGAGAAGAATGAGGTCAGGTAGTAATCCATTGTGGATTATCGAGATCCACTCAACATAGGAGTTTCTTATGGCTGATGCAATTCAAAACGTTGACATAGATACCACCATCTCTGCTTTACAAAGAGACCTCAGTTCCATCCCTACCGACCAGGCGATGGCTATTATCAATACTTGGCAACAACAACTTTCAGGAACTGACCTGTCTGAAGACTTGGCAGAACTGAAAGAAGCACTTCTCAGTGGGGATGCTGAATCCATTGCAGAAATGCTGGTTGATTTGGGCGAAGACACTCAAAGTGCAGCTGCTAACGCTACTGGTGATGTGGCCTCAAAGGTGCAGCGACTAGGAGAAATGCTGTGTCAAGCGGGGAATTCCTTACAGTAGTTTTCGGTCAGTCTTAAATTCAACTAAGGTTTAAGAGTTTATAGTTTGTACGGTGTGACACAGCTAATTTTGTGTATAAGCATAAATATTGTGGGGTGGGCTACCGGTTCCCCCATAACAGTCAAGATGCCTGTTCCACAAGAGAAACATCATGCACTGTTTTAGGCTTGTCACGCCAGTAGGGTGTGTTAGGCAGCAGACTAGCGCACCACTCTAAATTTTCGCCAGATATAACCGCTACATAGACAATAAAATGATAATTAAGTTGTTGGTTTTGGCAGAAAATTATGGGGTACGACTTTAAAACACTGACTGAACTTTATAAAAACACGCTCCTCAATGACGTACTTCCATTTTGGGAAAAAAATTCTCTCGACTGGCAGCAAGGCGGCTATTTTACCTGTCTTAATCAAGAGGGTCAGGTCTACGACACCGATAAATTTATCTGGTTGCAAAATCGCCAAATCTGGACTTTCTCTCAGATGTATAGCCAGGTAGAAAAGCGCGAAAAATGGTTAAAAATTGCGAAAAATGGGGCTGATTTTCTCGCCCAACATGGCAGAGATGGTGACGGTAATTGGTATTTTGCCTTAACGCGTGAAGGTCAGCCACTGGTCGAACCCTACAATATATTTTCTGATTGCTTTGCCGCGATGGCATTTAGCAAATATGCCTTGGCTTCTGGAGAAGATTGGGCTAAGGATGTGGCAATGCAAGCTTACAATAATGTATTGCGTCGTCAGGATAATCCTAAAGGTAAATATAATAAAACTTATCCCGGTACACGCCCGATGAAATCCTTGGCTGTACCAATGATTTTAGCCAATCTGACTCTAGAAATGGAATGGTTGCTACCCAGTGAAACCCTGGAAAATGTTCTGGCTAGGACTGTTCAAGAAGTGATGACGGATTTTCTCGACCAGAAACGGGGTCTGATGTCCGAAAATGTTGCCCCTGATGGTTCCCACATTGATTCATTTGAAGGGCGGTTAATTAATCCTGGCCACGGTATCGAAGCCATGTGGTTTATTATGGATATCGCCAACCGGACAAAGGATATTAAGACTATTAATCAAGCGGTTGATGTGGTGCTAAATATCCTCAATTTTGCTTGGGATGCTGAGTACGGCGGGTTATATTACTTTATGGATGCAGATGGTCATCCGCCACAGCAACTGGAATGGGATCAAAAGTTATGGTGGGTGCATTTAGAGTCTTTGGTAGCATTAGCGATGGCCTATCGTCTGACGGGGCGTGATGTGTGTTGGGAATGGTATGAAAAGATGCACAATTATACTTGGTCGCATTTTGTAGACCCAGAATATGGCGAATGGTTCGGCTACCTAAATCGGCGTGGGGAAGTGTTATTAAATCTCAAAGGTGGTAAATGGAAAGGCTGTTTTCATGTACCTCGTGCATTATATCTTTGCTGGCAGCAGTTTGAGGCGTTGACTTGAATGTTTGCCCAAAAACTAACCTAAATTTCTAAAATGGGTTTTTATAGGCTTTTTGACTTTTGCCTTGCGTTGCTATGACTATAGTCACGTTTGCTAATAATCAGAAACAATCACTGTAAATTCCCGTCAGATCATACACTACAGACATAAAGTGCAAGTTTCATCATGACTACTCTTTACCAATGGAAATCTAGAACCGCCGCACTCATGGCAATGGCAATTACTACTACTGCTGTGGCTCCGATGATTGTCTTTGCTCCTGCTCACGCTCAGTATAATATTAACCAATCGCGATCGCGCACAGTAACTATTCCTGCTAACGCTAATGTCAGTTTTCCTGTGACACACGACAAAGATAAAGTTGTTGTTAGTCGTGGGGAAACCTTAGATTTGACATTGAAAATATCTAACGACATCACCGATAATCAGAGAAATATTTTAATTCCCAGAAATACAGAAGTTTTAGGACAGCTAGAACCTGTATATTTCAACGACGGAAACAGAGATAATAACAATGTCAGAGGTGTACGCTTCGTGGCACGGGAATTAATTTTTTCCTCTGGCCGTCGCCAATCAATTAATGCTTCTTCTCAGACTGTCACCAGAACTGAAAAAATTAGTAAAAATGATAGCAGCAGAATTTTAACAGATGCGGCTATTACTGCTGGTGCTGCTACGGCAATTTCATTAATTACAGGTAATCGCAGAATTGAAATTTTAGAACCTCTTGGTGGTGCAGCTGCTGGTGCTTTAGCCAGTGTACTGCTACGGAAAAAAGAAGTTGAAGTCTTCGTTTTAAGACCAGAACAGGATTTGAGACTGGCACTTAATTCTAATTTAGTTATAGATCGAGATCGCTTCTAAGCTTCACTATATTACCGCCGTGACTTTAATTATCTCCCATGAGCGATCGCCACTGTAACTATAGTAGGCGATCGCTTCATCTTTTCTAGCCATTTTTAACACTCTGCGGACTGTTCGCGCAGCGTCTCCCTTTGGGAGAAAAAAACAAGCATTAAAGGTGAAAATTACAGTTTTTGAGTTTCTATCCCTGTCTATACCCAAGGACACATATCTCAGCTAGTTGAATACTCATAAAGAAAGAGTAAAAAATATTTCATTCTATTGCAACTATTTTTATTGCTATAGCGTCTCCGTAAATATATAGGTTCGTTTTCGCTTGCTGTTGCTAGTAATCATGGAATTATGAATTTTTAACCGTATAAATATCAAATGTCCAAATTACTAAACATGACAAAATCACTGAATTAAAAAGAAACATTTTAGGAACTTTTAATTGTGTAAATTGTCTGAGTAAGTAAGAGAAAAAAATAAATTAATTGGAGTAAAAAACAATGTTTAATTTAAGTCGTGGACAATCTAGAACTGCTGCACTTATGACTTTGAGCTTCACAATAGGTGCTATAGCACCCTTTGTTAATGCTTCACCATCTTTAGCTCAAACCACATTTTCTGATGTTCCATCTAACTATTGGGCAGCACAGTTCATTCAACAATTGTCACAGCGAGGAGTGATTGCTGGTTTTCCTGATGGTAGGTTCCGCCCGGAAGAGGCAGTAACCCGCGCTCAATTTGCGGCGATGATTAATAATGCTTTCCAAAAATCATCGCAACGGCAAGCAATCAATTTTGTAGATGTCCCTAGTAATTTTTGGGCATCTAATGCGATTCGACAATCTTATACCATTGGTTTCTTATCAGGATATCCCGGTAATCGCTTCGAGCCTAACCAGAATATTCCCCGTCAACAGGTTTTGGTTTCTTTAGCCAACGGTTTAAATTATTCTCCCACGGCTAATACCCAAACTACTCTGCAAGCTTTCAGTGATAGCTTTAATATTGCTGACTGGGCGCGTAGTCCCATCGCTGCGGCGGCTGAACGGCGAATTGTGGTGAACTATCCTAACGTTCAGTTCTTGAATCCCACAGCAACAGCTACACGCGCACAGGTAGCTGCGTTTATCTATCAGGCGTTGGTGAGTTCTAATCAAGCTTCAGCCATTAGTTCGCCTTATATCGTCGCCCTGCAACCGACTACACCCACACCTGTATCTGTAACCATTCCCCAAGGAACTGCTATTCCTGTGAAGTATGATCAGGCAGAAAAAATTCTGGTAACGAAAGATGAAACAGCACCTTTGACTCTGACAGTAGACCAAAATGTAGTTACTCAAGAAGGAAGAGTAGTCATTCCGGCTGGTAGTCAAGTTATTGGTAAACTCCAACCTGCTCAAGGTGGTTCTCAATTCGTTGCTGAAAAACTACTTTTGACTACAGGTGAAGAGTATCAGATTAACGCTTCTTCCGAAGTGATTACGAAAACGGAAACTATTAGAAAGGGTACTAGCACCAGTACAATTATCCGGAATACTGTATTAGGTGCTGGTGCGGCGGCTGCGGTATCTGCTGTCACAGGCGATCGCGCTATCGCTACAGAAGAAGTCCTCGGTGGTGCAGCTATCGGTAGTTTAATTGGTCTGTTCTTTGGTAGAAACAGCGTTGACTTAATCACAATCGCACCTGATACCGATTTACAAATGACAATCAACCAAAACTTGCTGGTTTCAGTGAAATAGTCGTTGGTCATTGGGTATTGGGTATTGGCTAGGGCGGGTTTATAGATATGATTCAATATCAACGAGGATATTGCTCAACCCGCCCCTACGAACCAATCCTTCATCCCTATTGCCTCTTCATAGGCAACCAAATTATAAAAGTAGTTCCCGGTGCATCGGCTGAAGACATATTTGAATTAATTGCAGGGCTGAAAATTTCAATTTCGCCCTGCATTTGTTGTATTAATTGTTTAGCGATCGCTAGCCCCAAACCACTACCAGGAATTTCAGTTTGCGCTTGTACTCCTCGATAATGGCGTTCTCCCAAATGTGCTAAATCTTCTGGGGGAATTCCCGATCCAGTATTACTAATGGCAATTCCTTGAAAATGAGCTTTTTGTTGCCCTACCTGAATAAAAATTTTGCCGCCTGGAGGAGTGTACTTTAAGGCATTATCAATAATATTGCTGAATACTTCTTGCAAAGCTTTGATATTGGCTTGTACAAGAGGCAAATTCCGAGGGATTTCTGTTTCGAGTTTAAGATGACGTTCCTGTGCTATGGCTTGAGCTGACACTAATAATGGTGTTAATAAATCAATGACAAAGCAATCCGTTTCTTTATCGCCCGTTCCCGGCAACAATAGGGCTGGTTTGGGTGCTTTTTCTACAGTTGCTTCTACAAATACTTCATTTTCAGGCAATGTCAAAGGCGCTAAATCAGCCTCTGTCCAGTCAATGACTTGATCAAACTGTTGCAGCAATTCTTCGAGGCGATCGCTTTCCCGGACAATATTCGCTCCCACATCTCGATTCTGATCACCTGCTCGCAGTCGTTTTAATAGCAGTTTGCCAAAGGTTCTAATTGCTGTCAGGGGGTTACGAAATTGGTGCAGAAGGTTATCGAGCAAATCTCGCTGCTGTTCTTGGATAATTTGTTGTTGATGTAGCTGATGCTGTAACCAAGCTCGACGTTGATCTAGAATACAGGCAATCGCCAAAGTCTGGGCTATCTTTTGAATTTCGCTTTGCTCTTTTTCATTCCATGCCCTGTCCTCTCTACCTGTCACCAATAGCCCCATCATCACACCTTCATGAATCAGAGGTAGCACAATTTGGTTGCCACTGAGCCGAGATTCCTCCGGGAAATCTGGTTGTTCAGCATCTGTTTTTCTGGTGTCCTGTGATGAAATCGGTGATTCCGTCCCGGCTGTCAATAACTTACTCTGTTGCTGAGGTAAAACCAAAACATCCCCAACTGTTGCTTCTGTGATATCTTCCCCTGGTCGTAATACTGCTGTTTCGGGATAAACGACCACAGGAATTAGTTTGGCCTCACCAGCAGGAGCATCCACCAACTCTTGTGTTAAGTAAACGACACTTAAAGATGCTCCCAGTCCTTGGGTTAGCAGTGCTATTTGCTCTCGGCATAGAGCCACAAAATCTGAACTGGCAGACATTAACATTTTTTAGCTTTTGCTCAGGATCACAGAATTTAAGGGAAGATAGAAGAAAGTCGCTTTATTTTTGCTCACTCTTTGAATAAAGCTTAACTAAATCTTTGCAGTAATGGTTTGCACCGGGGGATTATATGCTTTACAAATTTCCAATATTATTTTTCTGTATCAAAAGTTTAAGAACTATTGATATTTTGAACTAGAACTTATATAATTGCGACGGATTTTGTAGCTATAACTACAATCTATAGCTTGAAAGAGGAGGAAAATAGGTTGGCAAGAAGACGTAAGCGGAAAAGTCGCCGTCGCCAAGAAGGACGACGCATTCTAGAGCATGTGCCTCAATATAGCATCGAAAGTGGCGAAGAAAAACCTGTGACAGCAGCGAGAAAATTCATTCAAGCTGAAGGGATTGCGCCACCAGCATTGCTACTTGTAAAGCGAAATGAACACACTACAGACCGTTATTTCTGGGCAGAGAAGGGTTTGTTTGGCGCTCAATACGTAGAAGAAAACCATTTCTTGTTTCCCAGCCTGCGGACATTAGAATCTCCAGCAGGTTTAGAACCATTGGCTGTGGCTAGCCGATGAATCTAAATGGTGATCGAATATGGCTTCTGACAATCATTTAACTGGTAAAGTTGCTCAGTTTATGCAAAGTTTTCGTTTTTTTTAAGTTTGTGAATGATTTGCCAATATATCAAGCCCAGTTAATTGGACTTCATGAAAAAGTCAGCTTCTTCTCAAACCACGTTGGTTTGTATGAATTGATTTCTAGTCAAATGATGCAGAGGGGAGTCAGATAGAGCAAAATGCATCCGCAAGTGAGAGTTGAGTTGCGCTCTCCTCCAATGGATTGCCCAAGAGGCTCTGTAAGCAAATATAATCTTTTCCCTACGATGCCATGTCGTAGGGAAAACTTATGTATTCGCCAATTTTGTCCTCCTCCCTCATCTCAATCAGCAGATTTCAACTGTAAAGCTTTCTGTAACTCCATGAGTTCATCTCTATGGGCAATTACGGTAATTTTACTTGCAGAGCTTAATTCACCCTGGTTTGGGGACTCTATTTGGAAAGATACCTTCTCAAATCTTCCGGATTTTTTCCAATAAAACAGACCACTCAAAGGTGACAGTATTACCAATCCGATAAACAAAGTACCGAAATCAGGAAAAAGCATCGCTAAAACCAACGCTAGACAGGCCATACCCCCAAAGGCCAGCAGTGTTAAAAACACAGCTAAAAACCAGCTAGGTTGAACAAAGCCTTCAAAGGTGACTTGATTTTTTTCTCGGTCTATTGCTGCTACTTGGTAAGCACGGGAGCGAAAATACTCCTTAACTTTCGGCATTAAAGCAGCCTCATCTTGTTCAGATACCAGTTGTGCTTTTGTGATCCGGTCTTTGGTGGAAGCCCGAATAAAGAAAAACAGACCAACTGATAACAACAAGGTGAGCAGCAACGTAGATGGCACAATTGCAGTATCCATAACTAAATTGTTATTGTTTTCATAGGAGTAGACTTATTTATGATCAATTATTCATTAATTTGCTCTCCCCTTTGTGTAATCTTGCCAAAGTTGCGCCAAATGTTGTGATCTTTCTTGCCATTCTGGAGAAACTTGGTACATCCGTCTGGGGCGACCTCGCCCTTCGAGCTTCTTCCAATACCCATTAATCGCCCTTTCGTCTTCGAGAAATTTAATCGCACTATAAAGTACTGTATCCGAAAGTCGATAGGTAGGGTATTCAGTTTCCAATCGCTGGATCAACTCAGTTCCGTAGGACTCACCTTGTAATAAATTATACAAAATGTAGCAAATAGCTAGTTCCTGACAGAGATAAGTTGGCGGAGGATTCTCAAAAAATTGATATATATCCTCAAGTTTCATGGTTTAGTGAATGGCTAATAAATGCCTGGTAATAGTGGTATCTACAATCCTGGTAGACAGTATATAGTGCTACTACAAAATAAGCAGTTATATCTGGCTACTTTGGCAGGGTTTTCCCAGGGTAAACATTACAAGGCTTCCCCACGCGCCTAGAGTCGCGGGACGAATTTGCAAGTTTTAGGAGCGCAAAATACTACGTTCCTACCCAAGTTATAGGTGTTGTGGAGAGGAGCAATCAAAGCGATCGCCTAGACAGCTTCCAGGTGTCAAGTGATGCCAAACTGGTGAGAACTGCCTAAGCATAAAATGCCATCGAAGAAATTTTACAAGCAAAATGCCGTTTTGTCTGCAAAAGTTAATAAACACTTTGTTTTACAGTGATTATCCCAGTACAAAACCTGAGAAAATCAGCTATGTAAAATGTCGGGATAAAACCTAGATACTGGTATACACAATCAAATAAGCATTCAACACTGACATTTTATCTGGTAATTGTGATATTAAATTTAACAAGTCCTTAGCGCATTAGTGATCAGTATGTCAGAAAACCCCGACACTCCATCGTCTTCGTCTAATCTCCGCGCGATCGCCCAAACCTTTCGCCTGACTGGTTGGATTAGCTTTTGGATTCAATTAGTCCTAGGCGTTGTTTCTGCAATTATTGTGCTGCTATTTGCAATATTTAGTCAGCAACGAAATGCCACAGGCAATAATCCGGGAACTGGGTTTGGTGTATTTTTAGCAGTTTGCGGAATTCTGATTTTAGGTGGCGGTATTTATATAGCTTTTCGCTACACCAGAATTGGTAATAAATTGCAATCCTCAAATCCCAGTAACCGCCCTCGAAAAAGTGAAAGCTTGCAAGTATTACGCCTGGGACTGTGGATTAATTTAGTCGGAATGCTAGTGACATTATTGGGTTCACAAGCGATCGTGGGGACATTGGTAGCCAGGTCAATATCTCCCCAAGCCGCAACGACTCAATTATTTGACCCTACGCGGATTATTAGCGGTTTAGATATGCTGGTAGTCCAGGCAAATATCAACACCGTCTCAGCCCACTTTGCAGGGCTTGCAGTGTCGATTTGGCTGCTTAATCGCATTACCCGGACTTGAAAGCTTTAGTCAAAATCAGAATTAATATAGAATTTTTTAGCTTGAGCAAGATTAGCAGAGCGAAATTGTTAGATTGGCAATTCCTGCCCTACCAAGCCAAAATCAGGATATGCTGATGTTTTGGCAAGAAGACCCTAGGCAAAAAACCGAGAAAAATCTGTGCTGGATATTAAGCAAATACGGGAAAATCCCCAATTAATCCAAGAACGTTTGAACAGTCGTAGTGGTAAATACGACATCGAACCGATTTTACAGTTAGACAAGCAACAACGGGAACTGGAAGGGACACGCAGTAAACTTCAAGCCCGCAGTAACGAAATTGGTAAGCTTGTAGGACAGAAAATTAAATCTGGTACTGATCCTAAATCTCCAGAAATTCAAGCCTTGCGGGACGAAGGTAACGACCTTAAAGCCCAATTAAGTGAACTAGAACCCCAAGAAAAAGCTCTCAAAGCCGAAATTGAGCAACTGGTGTTAGCACTCCCTAATTTACCCAGTGAGTTCACGCCTCTAGGCACAAGTGAAGATGATAATCAAGAAGTGCGGCGCTGGGGTGATGAATATCTACCTGAAAACCCGAAGATTATTCCCCATTGGGAAATCGGCGAAAAAATGGGTATTCTCAACTTTGAGCGAGCTGTAAAAGTTGCCCAAAGTCGGTTTGTCACTCTCGTTGGTGCGGGTGCGGCTTTGGAACGGGCATTAATTCAGTTTATGCTGAAGACGCAAACAGAAGCCGGCTATGTAGAAGTTAGTCCGCCGTTATTAGTCAATACTGATGCTTTAACCGGAACCGGTCAGTTACCAAAGTTTGCGGAAGAAAGTTTTAAATGTGCTGATGATGAATTGTGGTTGATACCCACAGCAGAAGTTCCCGTTACCAACCTTTACCGGGGAGAAATTTTAGCTGCGGAAGAGTTACCAATTTATCACTGTGCTTATACGCCCTGTTTTCGTCGAGAAGCGGGAAGTTATGGGCGAGATATGCGGGGTTTAATTCGTCTGCATCAATTCAATAAAGTTGAGTTAGTAAAAGTTGTTCATCCCAGTTCTTCTTTTGATGAATTAGAAAAACTGGTAGTAAATGCCGAAGCAATTTTACAAGCTTTAAAATTACCTTATCGGGTAATTAATTTATGTACTGCTGATTTAGGTTTTGGGGCAACAAAAACTTATGATTTAGAAGTATGGTTGCCTTCTTCTGGGAAGTATCGAGAAATTTCCAGTTGTTCTAATTGTGTAGATTTCCAAGCAAGAAGGGCAGATATTCGCTTTAAAGAAGCTGGTAAGAAGGGGACGCAGTTTGTTCATACTTTAAACGGTTCTGGTTTAGCTGTGGGTAGAACTATGGCAGCGATTTTGGAGAATTATCAGCAGCCAGATGGGACGATTAAAGTACCGGAGGTGTTGCAACCATTTTTAGGACGGGAGGTTTTGTAATTTCCTGCTTTGATGCAAAAGTAGAGGCGTTTTATATTGCGTCTCTACAGAGATTTACCTAATACATATTCAATTTATAAAATATAAGGCATTTGCCCAGTGAAAGAAGAATTTATTTACACATTAGATAATTTGTGGAGAGCAAAACGGCTTATCGAACTTTCAAAAAAAATTGAAGCTGATGAAATACGTAATGATTTGTTAGGCTGTGGTGTTGTTTTCTTACACGCTACTTTAGAAGAATTTCTACGGTGTATAGCTCTTAAACAGTGGTTTTTGTTAGCTGATGAATCTCTGAAAATTGTCCTCAAAAGATATCCTAGGCTTAATAGCAGGAATATAAAGGTTTCTTTGTTAGAACTAGTAGATAAACGCCCACATAATATCGAGTCACTTATTGAAGAAGAAGTAAGATGTTTTCTATATCAAGATATGAATTTCAATTCTCTTGATGAAGTAGAAAAATTTCTTGATTTGATAAATATATCTGTAAAAAAATTCGCAGAAGAAAAAGGAAAAGAACATTGTGATAATATTGAATCATTGATAAGAAAACGCCATCTAGTGGCACATCAAGCCAATTGTAGTCAATTAGATTATGAGCAGATACTTGTTTTGGGAAAATCGCTACAAATTTTTATATTTTACTTAGGGAATGATCTTGGTTTGAATGTAGAATTCAACGAACAACTAAAGAGTATCTCCTTTAAGCCAGGGGAGAATGCCTTGCCAGTTGCAAGTAATCCATGATAATTTTCCCCGTAAAGATATTGGTTGATATAGTGATTTAAGTCTGAGTAAATTTTCAAATTCTCAGCGCGATCGCACCCGTGCTAACTTGTTACTCCTGCCAAACTATAATGAGAGAGCGCAAAGGTAAATGACACATGGATTACCATGTTAAAAAATTACGAGATTTAGACAGATGGAGGTTTATGATTCCCATCAATGAAGCTCAACAGCAGTTACAGGATTTAATTGATTCCGTAAATCAATCCCATCAACCCATTGTGATTGCAGGACAAAGTAGCAATGCAGTGTTATTGTCTGAAACTGACTGGACATCTGTACAAGAAACTTTATATCTTCTGTCCGTACCAGGGATGAGGGAATTGATTCGAGAAGGACTAGCAACGCCGATTGAGGAGTGTGAACTGGAGTTAGAGTGGTGAGTTAGGATTTGCTCTGGTATAGTACGATCGCTAAGGCACAAAACTTGAGGCGACATTATATTTTTTATATAATTATGAGGCTGACTAACTAGATAAATTAAATATGAAAACATTAGAAATAATTGTCACTATAACCAGCGATGGAACATTGTTAGTTAATTATCCCGTAGATATGCCAGTGGGTGAGTATAATGCTGTGCTTGTGCTAGATGAAAAACCAATCGATGAGCGAGTTCAAACATCTGTCAAAAATGCTCAAAATCTTTTCAGGCAATATATTCCTGCTAATAAAAAACTTTCTGAAGAGTTGATTCAGGAGCGAAGATTGGAGGCTTTGAGTGAGTGAAGTTGTGGTGGATGCCTCAGCCGTTTTAGCTTTGCTCAATCAAGAAACTGGTAGCGAAGAAATTTCGCAGTTTATTGGCAATGCCGCCATTAGTGCTGTCAACTTATCCGAGATTATAGCAAAGTTATCAGAAGCAGGAATCCCGGCAGAAGATATTAGGCAAATTCTTGGCAATCTCAATCTTGAAGTTATTCCTTTTAATGAAGAACACGCATTGAAGGCTGGAATGATGCGTCCAGCGACTAAATCAATCGGACTTTCATTTGGCGATCGCGCCTGTCTGGCATTAGGTATTTTTCTTAACCAACCTGTTCTCACCACTGATCGCTTATGGGGTAGCCTGAGCGTGGGAATAGAAATTCGAGTAATGCGTTAGTGCTTAGGTGTTGCTCGTCGTAGCGATCGCACCAGTGGTAACTTGTTACTCCTGCCAAACTATAAAACTATAATAAGAGAGCGCAAAGGTAAATGACACCTGGATTACCATGCTAAAAAGTTACGAAGCTATTTATGAAAACGGTCAAGTAACATGGGTATCGGAACAGCCCCAAGTTAATGCTGCTCGTGTGATTGTCACTATTCTAGAAGAAACTTTCCCATCGACAAAAAGGCGCACTCCCCCCGCCTCTATTGCTGGTAAGGGAAAAACTTTGGGAGATATTATCAGTCCTATTGTTAACGAAGAAGAGTGGGAATGTCTGAAGTAATAGTCCTCGATACCCATATCTGGTTCTGGTTTGTTACTCAAGATTTTGCACGATTTCCAACTCGGTGGAGAGAAGCTATCGAAACGGCTGGACAGGTTGGTGTTTCGGTAGTTTCTTGCTACGAAATTGCATTGGCACAACAGCGAGGAAGACTGGAATTACCCTGTGCGGCTAATGAATGAATGGTTTCAGGAGGCATTGAAACCCACAGATATTACATTGTTTCCCTTGAGTGCGGAAATTGCGTGCCGTGCTGTAGAGTTATCTCCAATCCATAAAGATCCATTTGACCGCTTGATTATCGCTACAGCACTGGAATATCAAGCAAAATTAGCCAGTGTTGATGGCTTGTTCTCTAAATATCTTGAACTTGAAACTCATTTAATGAAATAGTGCCTTATTGTACCTTAACGTAGGTATAACTCTATTTTTCCATATTACATTTGCAATTGCGTAGTCGTAGACATCCCTTCACTAAACCCAGCCCTTCACTGATCCCGGCGGATGGGTTAAGACTCTTTAGCCATTCCTTAACTATTACAATAAGAATAATATCCGAATTTTTTGACTAAATTACTCTATGTCAGTTTTAGCAGCGATCGCAGTCTTGGCTGTTCTGATCTTGGTACACGAGTTGGGACACTTTACCGCAGCTCGTTCTCAAGGTATTCTCGTTAACCGCTTTTCTTTAGGATTCGGCCCCGTTCTTTGGAAGTACCAAGGACCACAAACCGAATATGCTATCCGTCTGTTTCCCTTGGGCGGTTTTGTCGGCTTTCCCGACGATGACCCAGATAGCGATATTCCCCCCAATGACCCGAATTTGCTGCGTAACCGTCCCATTTTCGACCGGGCGATCGTCATCAGCGCCGGAGTCATCGCCAATTTAATCTTTGCCTATTTCCTCTTGGTAACTCAAGTCAGCCTCATCGGTGTCGGACAAGCCAGCGCCCCAGGAGTTTTAATTCAACAACTAGCACCAGAAGTCAGTTCTGTAGCCACAGCAGCCGGAATTCAACCAGGAGATGTCATCTTAGCAGCTGACCAAACAGAATTTGGCACAGAGCTAAAAGACATTGAAGCTTTCAGAGACATCATTAAAAATAGTCCTGGTCAGTCTGTACAACTAGAAATTGCCCGTGGCGACCAAAAACTGTCGGTGAATGTAGTTCCTGAAGATAAGCCAGCCGGAGGTAGTATAGGCATCGGACTAGCTCCCAATGGTGAAGTTGTCCGCCGTCCTGTCAAGAATGTGGGACAAGCTTTAAACATTGGTGCTAGCGAATTTCAGCGCCTTGTCACCCTGACAGTGCAAGGATTTGGGCAATTAATCACTAACTTCGGCGAAACTGCGAGTCAGGTAGCCGGACCGATTAAAATTGTGCAAATTGGTTCCAATATTGCCCAAAATGATACAGGTGGTCTGTTCTTCTTTGGCGCTTTAATCAGCATTAACTTGGCAATTATCAACATTTTGCCTTTACCCGCTTTAGATGGCGGACAACTGGCATTTTTGCTGATTGAAGGTGTACGTGGTAAGCCATTACCTAACCGGATTCAAGAAGGTGTGATGCAAACTGGTTTAGTGCTACTTTTAGGACTAGGTATTTTTCTGATCGTCAAAGAAACCAGTCAGTTAACTTCTCAGTTAGATTGGGTACAAAAGTTATTCCAGTGAGTGTGAGCCGGAAATCCCCATCCCAAAAGCAACGGGCGTTAGAAATTCTCGCCCGCTTGCAGCATCTCTATCCAGATGCAACTTGTTCCTTGAATTATTCCACGCCTGTCCAACTGCTAGTAGCAACTATTCTCTCCGCCCAGTGTACAGATGAGCGAGTCAATAAAGTTACACCAGCTTTATTTGCACGCTTTCCTGATGCGGCTAGTTTAGCTAATGCTGATTTAGAAGAGTTAGAAAATTTGGTGCGTTCTACGGGTTTTTATCGCAATAAGGCGAAGAATATTCAAGGGGCTTGTCGGAAAATTGTCAGCGAGTTTGACTCTGTAGTTCCTAACCAAATGGAGCAATTATTGCAGCTTCCAGGTGTGGCGCGCAAAACTGGCAATGTCGTTCTAGCTCATGCTTATGGTATTAATGCTGGGGTGACTGTAGATACTCACGTGAAGCGTTTAAGCCAACGCTTGGGTTTAACTAAATTTCCTGATCCAATCCGGATTGAGAAAGATTTAATGAAGTTGTTACCCCAGCCAGATTGGGAAAATTGGTCAATTCGGTTAATTTATCACGGTCGTGCTGTTTGTAAAGCCCGTTCTCCTGTCTGTGAGGCTTGTGAGTTAAGTGATTTATGCCCCAGTGCTGGTAAAACATTAGTTGCAGGACAAGGAAAATAAAATATCCCTATAATTAATGGGGACACGGTAAGATAGAAAATGCTGTCTTTAAATCTGTTAGAGAATTTATGGCAAAAAAGAGTATGATTGAGCGCGAAAAAAAACGCGCCAAGTTGGTAGAAAAGTACGCTGACAAGCGAGAAGCGTTATTAGAAGAGTTCAAAAGCGCTGTATCTCCTTTGGATAAGTTGGAAGTTCACCGGAAAATTCAACAGCTACCCCGGAATAGTGCGCCGACTCGTCACCGCAATCGCTGCTGGGTAACTGGTCGTCCTAGAGGTGTCTACAGTGACTTTGGGCTATCTCGGAACGTGCTACGGGAATGGGCGCATCAAGGTCTTTTACCTGGTGTGGTCAAGTCTAGCTGGTAGTGGTTGGTCATTAGTTTGGACAAAGAACTAATGACCACAGCCAAGCTATTCTCCACAACAACGGTCTATACCTAGACTGTCTAAGAGTAGATCGCTGACGGCGTTGGCGATCGCAAACTCTCCATAAAAACTTTTGGAAAAATCAAATGCCTGCATCTCTGTGACAATGGCTATAACTAGAGATCCCAGGTCGTTTTCTCCTTCCATGCGTTGACGGACAAAGATTTGCGCCGCACGTTGGGCGATTTTTTGATTGACTATTTCTGGTAAAAATTCTGTGTCTAGCCACCTCAATAAGGAATCTTGCAACCATTGTCCTTCTAGATCGGGGTTGTTAGAGGGTGGTAAGGTGATGGGTGGAATTGCTTCAGTCATCTTTTTTTAAACGCAAAGGAACGCTGAGGGAAACGCAAAGGTACGCTGAGGGTTTTTTTGTGGGGTTTTTTGCTTGTTTGCTTAATTATGCAATATGATGTCGCTGCTATTATTCGGGGTTATGCTCAAGGTTATTTTCTCATGGCTGATGATCATACAGGCCTGGGATGGTATGGAAGTCGCGATCGCACTTTGATTCCTTTGGATGAGCGGTTTCGCTACCCGAAGTCGTTACAGCGTGTTCTCAATCAAGAACGTTTTACTGTGGCGATTAACCGTGACTTTCAGGGTGTGGTAGCTGGATGTGCTAATCGCGAAACTACTTGGATTTCACGAGAATTACAAGAGATTTACTGGTTACTTTACCAGAATGGTTACGCTTATAGTTTTGAAACTTGGCAAGGTGATGAACTGGCTGGGGGTATTTTAGGGCTGGTAATTGGCGGTGCGTTCATTGGTGAGTCGATGTTTTTCCGCATTACTGAAGGCTCAAAGGTGGCTATGGTTAAGTTGGTGGAACGGTTACGCCAAAAGCAATTTGTACTATTTGATGCCCAAATGATGAATCCCCATTTAGAAAGATTTGGGGCTTACGGTATTAGGGATGATGAGTATCAGGCTTTACTTAAGGAAGCGTTGCAACGTAATTGTGATTTATTGTGAACTGTGAGATTTTATGTGACATACTCAGTATTAGATACTATTTCACTGAGAGATAACAAAATTTATCAGTTTATTTAAACTAGCAAAATTCTAGGTTAGCTTCAGATGCACTTCCCTCAAATTCCAGTTCTTCGTCCTTACGAAGCACAATGTTTTTCAAAGTATTTTAAATGTGTGGATATGCTTTTGGCAAAGAGATTATCTCTTGGCTTTTTATCAGATGAAGAGCATCTAACCTCAATTCTATGTGAGCTACTTGATGAGGATGGATCGCAGTTACATCATCTTACCTACAGTCTTTCAGATTTGAATAATGACTTAAAGCAAAACTGTGGACTTTTACAAGCTGATGTTTCAATTTCAACAAGTGATTATAATAAATATCAAGAGAGGCACTTCACACAATCTGATCTTGGAATTGTACTTGAATATAAAGACTACATAGAACGTGACTATAGTTTTAGTAGAGGTGTCTTGATTCAGGCTAAAAAATTATTTCCCTCTCAAAATAGTGACTACAACTTTAATTCAAAGTACGAGTCTTTTGATTCAGAGCAACACGAGCGCCTCGAAAAGTTGAATCAAATTTATGTAGAAAAGGGGTGTGGTAGTGAGTGCGTAAAATACTTAATGTACAATCCACCCTTAGAAATAATCCCGAAAAATGAACAGCAGAAAATTCTACACAAAGAAATGGTGAGAGATGCAATAACATCGCAATTATACTGCACTTTGGGTCTACATAGATACAAAGAACTTATTGAAAGTGATAAAGCTTCTATTCTTAGTTTGGGGTGTCTCTTTGCTTCTATTGAGGATGTACACGTACTTGCTATACAAGCAGGAAGGGATAGTAGAACTCAAAAAAGTCTGTATGAGTTTAATTTAGGTGCGCTTGTTGATGCTATCAACGTCTATCAAAGTTCGTTATCATGGTTTTTTGTATTCGATTTAATGATGAAAGGTGTAGGTTGTTCTTGCGAAGATTTTCTTGATTTAGTAAGTTCTGGTAGACAATCAAGAATAGTAGGTAATTTAGAGGTGATTCCACCTAAATATTCTATAAAACTGAAAATCACTGCTGGATTTGGATAATAGAGACAATAATTGCATCCCATGAATACCCTCGACCAAGTGCTAGAAATTGCTCTACAATTACCCTACGAACAGCAAGAAATGCTGATCAAAATTCTGCAAAACCGCCACCATGAAAGTCGTCGGGCAGAAATTGCTGCTGATGCTCAACAAAGTTTGGCTGATTTCCATGCAGACAGATTTCAACCCCAGTCAGCAGAGAATGTAGTTACTGCATTGCGCCATTATTTGCAAGATATCCCCAGTCAACAACCTGAACGGAACCGCATTATCAAGCAAATGAAAGGTTTGTTGAAGACAAATCAGCCAGCACCAACTGATGAACAAGTAAAAGCAATGCTAGAAGAACGTCGGGTAGAGAAGCGTCTTGAGTGAGAGTTTTAATTGATACTAAAATACCTGTGTTGTCAGTGCGTCAGCTTTTGGAGCAATTGGGGAAGGGTCTAATTTAGCTATTTATTTATTTATTTATTCCTTCTTTCTTTTCTGTAACTAATGTTAAACTCACCCATTCGCCTTTATCGTTGTAGCTGCGAACCATGCGCTGGCGCAAGTTAGGCTGAATTAACCAACCAACTTCTAAAAATAAAGGTTGACGCAACTGCACCTGTAACGGAGATGTGACAGACGCACCATCAGGGAGGAGTAATACTTGAACCTGCTTTTGGGGATTTTTATCAAAGTTAATAATTGAACCTTGGATAGTACCAGTGGAAGTAATAGTGCGATCGCCAAAAGTTAAACTTTGAATTAATCGCCCAGTATCATCTAATTGTAATTTTAAATTGGTAGAGTAATTATCTGGAGAAGACCAATCTGGATATATGGTGACAGCTTCACCTTGCCATTCTCCCAATAAGTCATCTATTTGTAACGATGGGCGTTCTACTGCGTCAGTCCCAGCTAAATGTTCGCGAATTAGAGTTATTTTATCTAACTGTCCAGTTTTATCAAAAATTTGCACCAGACGTAAGCGGCGATTTTCATGAATTAAACCAAGTTCCGCCCCAAATTCTGTAAATGGTGCTAACTGAATTGAACCTTGGGAAAAAGCACCATTGGCAAAAAACAACGTACTCTTAGCCACAGAACTGTATTCTAAAACTAAATCTTCTTGTCCTTGGCGGCTGACAATCTGGCGGATAGTCTGGTTATTATTTAATCCTGACAAAGACACCACACTTTTGATATCTTCTAAAAGTTCGCCTTGGGGTGAGAATCGGGTAAATGAACCTTGCCATTCACCGAGATTTTGCAGTAAAGATTCCCACTGAGTTGCCATAAATTTAGTCCTGATTGCTGTAATTTTAATTCTTCGCAAACCGCCGCACAGCAAACAAGCTGCCCATTAATCCTACCACTGCACCGAAACTTAACAGAATTAAAGGTAATAGTAAAACCTGTGCGGGACTAAGTTGCAAACCGTTGGTAATAAATTGGATAAAATCTGGTTGATTCGCTAAAGTCCTACTGATAAACTGTTGGATTAAAGAAATGAAACTCCAAGCGATCGCACCACCAACTAAACCGAATGTAATTCCCTGTAAAATAAACGGTAGATAAATCCAAGCAGATGTCGCCCCTACCAGTTGCATAATTTCAATTTCTCGCCGTCGCGCCATGACAATCAGGCGAATGGTGGTAGTAGTGACTGCGATCGCAGTTAAAGTCAGAATCACTGTAATAGTCAAAGTAATCCAATTTAAACCCCGGTGCAACTGGGCAACGCGTTTGACGGCTTCATCTATATACTGCACAGTTTCCACACCCCGTAACTTAGCCAGTTCAGTGGCTAAATCTGGGACAACCTCAGAATTACGAGCTTTTACCTTAATCTCATCAACTAGAGGATTATCCCCTAACTCTTGGGTAGCACCATCAATATTGGAAATGCCTAATTCTTGAACTAACTTCGTCCAAGCTTCTTCTTTCGTAATGGTTTGCATCCCGACTACATCGGGGATTTGGGCGATAAATGGCTCAATGCTGCGGGCTGGTGTATCTGGATCGAGATAAACTGAAACTTCTAACTGGCTACCAAACTGATTCAGGAGTTTTTCAACTTGCCAAGAAGTTTGTAGACTCAAGCCGAATAGAAATAGTAACACTGTGACGGTGCTGATAGCCGCCCAATTCATCCAACCACCCCGCAGCAAACCGAGAAAAGTCTCTTTGAGCAAATAGTCAAGTTTTGTCAGAAATTTAAACACACAGCACCCCAAAATCTAAATTGCGTTGATAATCTTTATTTCAGGTGAATTTTTGCATCTCAACAGGGGGTTATGGGAGATTGATAGAATTGAGATAGTAGGAATTTTCACAACTTAGTCATTGATCATCATGCCCTCTGAAATTGCTGTCGAGAAAAAAAAGTTAAAAAATCCGCCCTTGACACTTCACTATCTAGGCGATCGCGTGCTGCGTCAAGATGCCAAGCGAATTACTAAAATAGACGATGAAATTCGTCAATTGGTGCGCGAAATGCTGCAAACTATGTACAGTAGCGATGGCATTGGTTTGGCTGCACCTCAAGTGGGAATTCATAAACAACTGATTGTCATCGATTGTGAACCAGATAACCCAGATCATCCGCCACTGGTATTGATTAACCCCACAATCAAACAGATGAGCAAAGAAGTCTGCGTTGCCCAAGAAGGGTGTTTAAGCATTCCTAACGTTTATTTAGATGTCAAGCGTCCCGAAGCCGTAGAAATTGCTTATAAAGATGAATACGGCCGTCCCAAAACCCTCAAAGCTACGGACTTACTCTCACGCTGCATTCAGCACGAAATGGATCACCTCAAAGGCGTGGTATTTGTAGATCGTGTGGATAATTCCTTGACTTTGGCTCAGGAGTTATCTAAAAATGGCTTCTCTTATCAAGCCGTGAAACCAGTAGCATAGGGGACATATAGTGTATTTAACTCCAAAAAGCGGTTTATTTCTGGGTGGTTCTTGCATAACAGCGATCGCCGCCGTCGGTTCAGTGTTTGAACTTACCTCTGGACAACCAGATTTGGGTGTTCAGGTAACTGCAATTATCCTCGGATTGAGCATTCCCCTCACCGGATTCTTTTTCTTTGCCGCAGTCAGGGACGCACGGGCTAACATTAAATAAGCATCAGGTACATAAAAAGGTAGAGGGATGAAAGAAAAGGCAAAATTCATCCTTCCACCTTTTATTTTTTTGATTCAGGTAGCCCAGCGCACAGCAGACGCTAAAGCTATTTTCAGGTAAATAGACCATGCGGTAGGGGCGCAAGGTCTTGCGCCCTGACCACAGATGTAAATTTGCACCACGAAGACACCAAGTAGTCAAAACCCTGTAGATATGTTTCCTGGAACGTCTCTACATCTAAAATAAAAGAATGCTGTCAGAAACATCTCCACTATTACGCCTATCTCAAGGACATCTCAACCTACTAGAAACTTGTCCGCGTAAATTCCAACACACTTACTTAGAACAACTCAACACGCCCTTAAATCCCGAACACGAAGAACACCAGACTTTGGGTAGTCAGTTCCACTTGCTGATGCAACAGCGAGAAATGGGTTTACCAATTGATAGTTTCCTGGAAGCTGATACTCAACTAAAAAGCTGGATGTCAGGTTTTACCAATGCAGCACCAGAAATTTTAGCACCAACTGACTCCCAAACTTTCCGTGAAAGCGAACATTACCGCATTCTGCAAACTCAAAATTATTTGCTGACGGTTGTTTATGATTTATTCATAGCAGATAGTCAAAAAGCCCAAATTATCGACTGGAAAACCTATCCTAAACCACCAAATCAACGCAAGTTAGAAAACAATTGGCAAACACGTCTTTATTTGTATGTATTAGCTGAGACAAGCAACTATTTGCCCAAAAATATTTCTATGACTTACTGGTTTGTCCAGTCTGAAGGTCAACCGCAAAATATTACATTTAATTACGATGATATCCAGCATCAAAAAACAGCAAAAAAACTTAATCAATTATTGAAGAAATTAACAAATTGGTTAGCAGACTACCAAAGAAATCAACCATTTACCCAAGTACCGAAAAATAGTAACCACTGTAATTATTGTCATTTTGCCACACGTTGCGACCGCACACCAGCCAGCGCAGAACATCAAAATAACTATTTACCAAATCTTGTCGATATTCAAGAAGTATCTCTCTAAATTTGAGGGTAATTATCTAAATCACACGAATTAATTTCAATTATTTTATGCGAGTTAACATAGTTTGATTGATTTTATTCAATTTACTAAATATCTAATTTCTAATAAATTCAATGCAGTGGATTATAGCGACACCTGAACAACCACCAGACTGGTTCATCCAAATAGTCAAACAGTATACACCAGCATCAAGCGGATTGTATGCAGCACAATTATTGTGGCAAAGAGGAATTAAAGACGAACAACAATTAGCAGCCTTTACTAACTATAAAACGTATCAACCAGCCAGCCCCTTTGAATTTGGCGAAGAAATGCAGCTAGCTATAGAAAGACTGCAACAGGCAAGAAATAACAATGATAAAATTGCCATTTGGGGAGACTTTGACGCTGATGGAATTACCGCCACTGCTGTTTTATGGGATGGTTTAGGACAATTTTTTAACCAAGATTCCCAGTTAACTTACTACATCCCCAATCGTCTTAAAGAATCTCACGGACTCAATTGTCCAGGAATTGATAATTTAAAAAAACAAGGTTGTAAATTAATAGTAACTTGCGACACAGGTAGCACAAATATTAATGAAATTATTTACGCTAAACAGTTAGGTATAGATGTCATAGTTACAGACCACCATACATTACCAGAACAACGCCCACCAGTTGCAGCAATTATCAACCCCCGCTATTTACCCAGTGAACATCAGTTATTTCATCTTTCTGGCGTGGCTGTAGCTTTTAAGTTAATTGAAGCTCTCTATTTAACCTTACCTAATATTCCCCAAAATCCCTTATCAGATTTATTCGATTTAGTTGCAGTGGGATTAATTGCCGATTTAGTGCAGTTAAGTGGAGACTGTCGGTATTTAGCGCAATTAGGTATTCAAAGACTGCAAGCTGACTCAAAGCAACCACCTACAGCCCGACGACGGCCAGGGGTAGGGCGATTATTAGAATTATGTCAGAGAAATGGCGATCGCCCCACAGATATTTCCTTCGGTTTAGGGCCACGCATTAACGCTGTGAGTCGCATTCAAGGCGATGCTCGTTTTTGCGTCGAGTTATTAACTAGCCGGAATCTTAAACATTGTCATCAACTAGCCGAAGTTACAGAACTCGCTAACACTCGCCGCAAGTCTTTACAAAAAGATGTTCAAGCACAAGTAACACAAAAACTTGCCCAGCTAGACTTATCAACTACCAGTGTTATTGTCTTAGAAGATACCCAATGGCCAGCGGGAGTATTAGGTTTAGTCGCTGGACAAATAGCCCAAGAAACAGGCCGTCCCACTATTTTATTAAGTACAGAAGAAAGAAGGGAAAATATTACCCCTACGCCCTCCTTAGCCCGTGGTTCTGCTCGTTCTGTTAATTCGGTGGATTTATACCAATTAGTTAAACAGCAGGAACATCTGTTAAATAGTTTTGGTGGACATCCCTTTGCCGCAGGTTTGAGTTTATTAGTAGAAAATATCCCTTTATTTACAGAGGCTATTAATCAGCAGTTACGGCAATCTTTAGGTGGAACAACTCTCACGCCCACAGTACAAGCAGATTTAACAGTAACTGTTGCCGATTTAGGCAAAGAGTTATTTTTAGAACTCAAACTTCTGGAACCTTGTGGAATGGGAAACCCTGTACCAAAATTGTTAATTAAAAACTGCTGGTTTGAAAATTCTTGGCATCGTAATCAGCAAGATTGGAAAGGCAAAAAGGTGCAGTACATTAAAACCGATTTTGATATTCGGGATGAGTCTACTAAAAGCCGATTTCCTGGGATTTGGTGGGGACACTATAAAGATGAATTACCTTTAGGTAAGTGTGATTGCATTGCTGAACTAGATTACAATACCTTTAAAAAACGCTATGAAATTAGATTAATTGCCGTGCGTTCTGTGGAGAATTCAGACGCGATAAATGGCATTTCTAGTCAGATGATATTAGATTGGCGAAATCAAGAATACTCAGAACTGAGAAATCAGCATTCAGCAGTTTTGATGGAAAATTGTCCAACGAACTGGGATGATTTACGTGCATCGTTAAAGCGATGTCTCTATAATAATCAACAATTGGCGATCGCTTGGTCTAAACCCAATCATCAACCACCCCAGGAAATTTGGCTAACTTTGGTTGGTATTGCTAAATACCTGAGTCGCACAAATCAATCAGTTACCCGCTTCCAACTTGTAGAAAAACTCGGCATTCGTGACCAAACTTTATTTTGGGGAATCGAAGCTTTAAAATTTTTGGGGTTTACAGTCACAAGACAAGACCGTGATTTGCAAATTAGTTGGAATCCCAGCATGAACTCAGAAGGGGTTAACGATGCAGCTTTAGAAAGATTTTTAGCAGCCATCCGCGAAGAACAATTTCAGCAAAATTATTTTGCCGATGTGCCTTTAGGGACAATTATGGCGATCGCGAATAAACCTGTATAATTATACTAAATTTTAAGACAATCCCCTGCCTCTACTTCCCCCCTGCCCCCTCTCCTCTTATACCTCCCTGGTGTTCACACTGAAAACCTCGGCTTTGCCAATCTTGCATATTTACCTCAGCTAGTCTGGTGACATTTGAGCATTGTGGCTGCATAATGTAACTAAGTACTGCCCAAAATAAGCTGCGTGTGACATCTAGCCCAGTTTTCCACCCAGATTCATAATTCCCTGGAATGCCTTGCTCTTCGACGATATCCGGCTCAACCCAAATGCCATGAGCGCCAAAGAGAATTTGTGCCATCCATTTAGCTCTGGGTAGGTGAGTGGGTGAAGTAATCAGTTTCACCTTATGTACTCCCCACTGCCGCAAAATGGGAATTCCGTAGTAAAAATTCTCAAAAGTCGAAGTCGCACAATTTTCTAACCAAACGTTTTGTAACTCTGCTGCTTCCCTCTGAAAAATTAGCTTTATGCAGGGTGGTTGGGAACCACTAGAAATTAAAACTGGAATTTGTGGATATTTTTGTGTTATTTGGGTAACATAAATTTCTCGGCGAATACTACCACCTAGCACAAAAAAGGCATCGACTGGCCCAGATGATGCCCAAACTAGAGTTATAGTAGTCAAAATTAGCCAACCCCCAAATATCAAGCATAAGCCACCAACGATTTTTTGTAGCCATTGCCACTGTTTTCGGAATTTTCGCAAGGGAGAAATTGACGAATTTTTTGTAAATTTATGTCTCATGAGATATGTAATAAAAGCTTGGTTAAATAATATCGATAAAGCCTACAATTAGGTCAGCGAAGTGCTATCTTATAAAAATAATATAGGGTGTAAAGCTAATATCTATAAAATTGTCACAATAAAGTCACAGTAGCGTTACTGTATCTTCATCGTGACATATTAGACTACTAAAAAATCTAACCGTCACAGCAATCATCCTTAATCCACTATCAGAAAATTATCAGGAGAAAATGATGCGGGGAAAATAAGTGAAGATTAAGTATAAAAATTGAAAAATTTCCCAAATGCCTGATTGCTAAACTGTCAACCAACTATATTCCACTAATATACATGAACCAATCTGCGAAACGTTACTCGCCTCTCCAAGCAGTCTTGATTGGTGGAGCGATTGCCACAACCGCCACTGTCTCCGTATTTGGCTCTGCTTGGACTCGCTGCGTCCTTGCTGCCTTACAAGATAGTCCGAAAGCGTTAGTTGACCAAGTATGGCAATTGGTAAATCGTGAGTATGTTGATGGCAGTTTTAATCAACAAGATTGGCTAGCCACTAGACAAAGCTTGTTAAGTAAAGAATATACTTCTAATGAACAGGCTTATGTAGCAATTCGCGAAGCTTTGCAAAGACTGGGTGATCCTTACACACGATTTCTAGACCCCCAACAATTTCAATCTCTCACCAGCCAAACATCCGGCGAAGTTTCCGGGATCGGGATTCGCATGGAAGTGAATGAGCAAACCAAGCGCCTAACTGTCTTGGAAGCTATCGAAAATTCTCCGGCGCTGAAGGCTGGAATCAAAGCAGGCGATGAGATTTTGGCAATTGATGGTAAATCTACTCAAAAAATGCCAATAGAAGAGGCCTCTGGGTTAATTCGTGGTAAACCTGGTACTCCCATAACGCTGCAATTAGGAAAAAAGGGGCAAAGTGCTGTTGAAGTGAAGCTGACACGGGCTACGATTGAAGTCCCAACAGTGCGTTATGATTTGAAGCAAGAAGGAAATCGTCGCGTTGGTTATATCCGATTGCGGGAGTTTAGTGGTCATGCATCTGATCAAATGCGCCGAGCTATTAGAGATTTAAACAATCAAAAAGCCGATGCGTTTGTTCTAGACTTGCGCGGAAATCCTGGCGGTCTGTTAAATGCCAGCATTGAAATTGCTCGGATGTGGTTAGATGATGGCGGGATTGTCCGCACTGTTAACCGTGCGGGAGGTAGTGAGGTAACTAACGCCAATCGTACCGCCCTGACTCAACGACCTTTGGCGATACTCGTAGATGGTAATTCAGCTAGTGCTAGCGAAATCCTGACCGGGGCGTTGAAAGATAATAACAGAGCAGTGGTGATTGGTAGTCAAACCTTTGGTAAAGCAATGGTGCAGTCTGTTCATGAACTGGCAGATGGTTCAGGTTTGGCAGTTACCATTGCCCACTACTACACCCCTAAAGGCACGGATATTAATAAAAAAGGAATTGTACCAGATATCAAACTAGATTTGACAGCAGCACAAGAGCGTCAGCTGGCGATTAATCCGAATTTAGTTGGCACTCAAAACGATCCGCAATATGCCAGAGCGATCGCCGCATTGTCAAGTAAAAACTTCGCTCAACCTCCAGCTACTCAAACTAACCAACCGATGAGTTCTGGTGCTATGGATTTAAGATTTTAGAACAAAGGATTTGGGAATGGGAATACTATAGCAAAGTGCTGAGTTTTGAGTTCTGAGTATCCCATTCCTATAAATCTTGTATTTCTATGAATCAGTCAGTTAATGCAACCACTACCAAAAGCTTCTTGCCAATGGTATCAGTGGTTGTTCCTATTTATAACGGTGAGGCAGATTTACCAGAATTAATCAATTGTCTGCGATCGCAAACTTACTCTCAAGACCGGGTAGAGTATTTACTGGTGGATAATAATAGCAGCGATCGCACTCTGAGCTTATTGAAAGCAGCTGCGGAAAATTTTCCTGTCATTAAGGTTTTGAGCGAAAACCAAATCCAAAGCTCTTACGCTGCCCGAAATACGGGAATCCGGGCTGCTGTGGGTGAAATTATCGCTTTTACCGACGCTGATTGTCATCCTCAACCGCAATGGCTACACTCCTTAATCCAGCCTTTTATTGAGCCAAATGTGGTAATTGTGGCTGGGGAAATTGCCGCGCTACCGGGGGACACTCTCTTAGAGAAACACGCAGAACGTGAAGAAACTTTATCTCAGAAGCATACTCTGGCTAATTCCTTTTGTGCTTACGGACAGACGGCTAATTTAGCAATTCGCCGCACGGCTTTAGAAAAATCAGGTCTTTTTCGACCATATCTGACCACTGGGGGCGATGCTGATATTTGTTGGCGGATTCTGCGGCCAAATATCGGGCGGTTAGAATTTGCCCCAGATGCAATTATCCAGCACCGTCACCGCACCACCTTCCCAGAACTAGCAAGTCAATGGCGACGCTATGGACGCTCTAACCGCTATCTACATGAACTACACGGTGTGAAACTCATGTCAGGGATGACAACTAAAGATTATAGTTATCGTCTGGCGCGTTGGTTATTGAAGGAACTACCAAAGGATATTTTACAGGCGATCGCAGGTAAAGCCACTGTTGTAGATTTATTAAATACTCCCATTGGTTTGTTCACTGCTAGAGCGCGGTTTGTGGGACAAAGAGATGCTAAGTTGCCAGAGAAGGCCAAAAATATTGAATGGCTTTAACACTAAATTTAACCAATGCCTACCGACTTTCGCTAAATTGGAACAAGGTAAACACAGGAAAACTTAAATGTCAGCACAATTGTTACTGGTAGATGATGAACCGGGATTACGGGAAGCGGTGAGAGACTACTTACAAGAAAGTGGTTTCAGCGTTCAAGTTGCCAGTAACGCCCGTGAAGGCTGGGATTTAATGCAGCAAAATACACCTGATTTAGTGATTTCTGATGTCATGATGCCCCAGGTGGATGGCTATCAGTTCCTGAAACAACTGCGAGATGACCCCCGTTTTCAAGCACTCCCAGTGGTATTTTTAACTGCTAAAGGGATGACAGGCGATCGCATTCAGGGCTACCAAGCAGGTGTTGATGCGTACCTACCTAAGCCTTTCGATCCCGATGAATTAGTGGCTATAGTGGAAAATTTACTGACTCGCCGGCTTAAAAAGACTACAAGCACTGGTGAGGAAGGCGAAACCATTGACATTGCTGAACTAGCTAATCAAATTGCTCAAATTAAAGCTTTGTTAACTCAACGAAGTGCAATTTCTCAATCCCCAGCCCCATTCAAAATTGATTTGACTCCCAGAGAGCAAAGCGTTTTAAATTTGGTAGCCGAAGGATTAATGAACAAAGAAATCGCCCGACGTTTAGAAACCAGCGTGCGTAACGTCGAAAAATACGTCAGTCGTTTGTTTAGTAAAACTGGTACTAATAGCCGCACTGAGCTAGTGCGTTTTGCATTAGAACACGGTCTGGCGCAGTAAAAATTAAATTACTGTTAACGTAGCGGGGTGTGGGCCAGTGCTGAGTAAAAATACTAGCCCAATAAAATCCCTGAGAGTATGAGCCAAACTTCATTGTTCTGGTATTTACAAGTATCAAAGATTTATTCTTTTCACTTTTAACGTTTGACTTCACAGGTAGCTTGACTACCTAAAAATTGGATAAATCGAAGCGAAACCCTGGTTAAAGCACTGGTACTAAAATTTGAATCTTCAAAAACTGTTACCTGGTTTAAAAGCTAGGTATTAGTCTATAAAGTAGACACCCTATCATTTCCGTAGTGCAAACGGTTAAATACTGTGTAGATGCTATTTTGAGCTTCTCAAAGAGTGGGTTAAACTATAGCTTGTTTTCCTGGAGTAAAGTTATACAAGCAGACCCTAAATTAGACTACATAGGAAGCAATGGACTAACTTTTAAAAAGCTCACCATTCTATACCTAATTGATGATTTTGCTATTACTCAATTACAGGTTGAGATTGTTAGCTTTTTGACTATTGACTGTTATCAACAGCATTACGTAAGCGCATCAACTGGCGGCGCATTTGAGGTGAAGCCTTAAACTCAGATACTTCCTGCGCCTTTACAGATGCTTGTAGCATCTCCAGAAACTCATCAGAGCCTTCTGTCAATGCGTCTAACAACACCTGTAACAATTGCTCGCGATCGCCTAATAAGCTTTTTTCTTCAACCAACCGGAACTTCAGATGTAGTTCGCACTCATAAACACCGACTTCGATATTATTTATTTGGCGTGGTAATGCTTTCGAGTTCATAGTTTTGAGGATTTTTTTACTTGGTGGTCATGAGGGTGAGGAATTATATCCTCAGCCAAAATACGTTATATTTTGTTTTAATTCACGGTGCTGGAATTAAAAATCTTTCTTCAATCCACAACAATTGCATTCTATAATTCACTCTCCTAGGTTTTTTCCTCATTAGACTTCAAGAGTTCATCGTGATATTCCTGAATTGGATGTGCTTTTAGGTAAACCATAACTATTATTCAGTTTTTGGGATCTTATACAATAAAGTTTCTGTAAGAACTTGTCCCCTTTTTTTAAAGCTGTTTACATCAACTTTATTTTTCAATTAATAATCGTTTGCATTTTTACTTAATTGATAGTATTTGTACGTAAGAAAAATTCCTGAATAAGTCTCTTTTTTTATAGCCAGAGCTAGTTGTAAGATAATTAAGTAAAATTACTCTATGTACGTTTTATTCAACCGGAAAATTTTAGAGCTGTTGATCAATAATTCAGCACAACTCAAACCAGATTGTTACAAAATATCAAAACTTCTAGCGAATCTATCTGATCGGAGGGTGACAAAATCATTTGAGGGTCTAAATACCTTGATACAGCACTTTGCTATATCTCTAAACCCGCCCCTACTCGTTGAACCAAGAATCTCCCTGGCTTGGCTTCCGGAGAGTGTCAAGCAAACCGCCATAACTGTTAACTGTTGACTGATAACTGATTTAAAGCCCTGGCATAAGGTCTACAATTATTGCAGTGTAATTAAAGCAAACCTTACGCCTTTTTATGGACAACCCGATTCTGCTCAAGTCCACAACCCGGCATATCCGAATTTTCGCGGCAGAAATTGACCGGGATGGCGAACTGGTTCCTAGCAATCAGGTCTTAACCTTGGATATTGACCCAGACAACGAATTTAATTGGAATGAGGATGCTCTACAAAAGGTTTATCGCCAGTTTGATGAACTTGTAGAAGCATCTAGTGGCGTTGATTTAACAGATTATAACTTACGCCGCATTGGCTCAGACCTGGAGCATTATTTGCGATCGCTCCTGCAAAAAGGGGAAATTAGTTACAATCTCTCGGCTCGTGTCACCAACTACAGCATGGGACTTCCCCAAGTTGTCGCTAACGAAAACCAATAGAGATTTTTAACTTCTCATCCCTTGGGGCATGGTATCGCCACGCCCCTAAAACTTCCTCAAGGAAAAATCTCAAAATTCTTTAGCTATCAACACATTTACCAAACGGCGTATTATAATGAATATATAAACCTTATGGGTCCGTCACGGTTTCGACAGGTTGGCGAACGCTACTCTGTGATTCAGGTCGAGAGTGAGTCTCCTCTCGGAAATCAAAGGCTCAAAACAAAAAGTAAATGCGAATAACATCGTTAGCTTTGCTCGTAAGCCTGCTCTAGTAGCAGCTGCCTAAAAACCTCTTACAGGTTCGAGCGTCTCTGGTTTGACTCCGTTAAGGACTAGAGACCAACCCCCAACGGACGCTCTAACAAGTGTTCTCTGGTTGGCTTGTTAGCTAAGACTTAATCAGAGCATCCTACGTTCGGGATAATGAACGATTCCCGCCTTGAGGGTTAGAAAGGCTAAACCTGTGAATGAGCGGGGGGTAAATACCCAGTCTGGACAGCAGTTCGACTCTGCTCGGATCCACTTAAATCAAAAACAAGTCCACCAAACACTCAAAAGTTTAGGTGGATTTTGTTTTTCTGCTTATACCTGATTTACAGCAGTTTTCATGTATTTGAACCACATCTATCGTAGGGGCGCAAGGCCTTGCGCCCCTACCGGGTGGTCTATTTACCTGAAAATAGCTGTAAGTTCATTTGACCCTGCAAGCGAACTTCCTGAAACTGCTCAACTTCTAAATAATTGTTTTGGCAATTAACTTTTCGAGAGTCTACCCAGGCTTGTTGAACCTCCATACCGTGAAAGTGGAGTTGAACTGTGTTGTAAGGAAAAGCATAATTTCCCTGCTGTTGCCATGTAATTTCGAGAATATCGCGATCGCACTTCAGGTAAAATTCATCTAAGCGCCATTCACCATATCCATCTCCCGCATCGCTATAAACCTGACCTTCACTAGTTAGAGTCATAGGTGCGTAAATGTGAAGTATAAGTTGCTGTCCTATCGACATTGGCAGAATACTTCCCGCCTTCACAAGTAGAGGTATTTGCTCAATAGGTGCTGCTATATTTACTGTTTTTGCGCCCTCCAATAAGGTATCATTCCAAAAGTTATACCAATATCCTTGGGGTAGCGTGATAAAACGAGAGGTTGCGCCTGACTCCACAATGGCAGCAACTAACATGGCATCACCCAATAAAAAAGCATCTTCCACATCCCAAAGATCCTGGTCTGCACTATCAGCCCAAAACAATGGACGCATTAAAGGATATCCTCTTTGGTTCGCTTCCCAGGCTAGGGTATATAAATAAGGCATCAGTTGGTAGCGTAGCTGTAAGAATTCTCTGACAATACTCAGCGTTGGTTCACCAAAGCCCCACGGTGTACGGGGCTTGACATTATTGGCGGAATGGGTGCGAAAAAATGGTAAAAAAGTTGACATTTGAAACCAGCGCAAATACAGTTCGGCGCTGGGATTACCTTTAAATCCGCCAATGTCTGCACCACTGTAGGGAATCCCTGATAGTCCAAGATTCAGGATTGTCGGAATAGTTTGGCGTAACCCTGACCAACTGGTTTCAATATCTCCAGTCCAAGTCCAGGCGTAGCGTTGTAAACCTGCCCAACCTGCCCGTGAAACAATGAAAGGGCGTAACTCTGGTTTGTACTCACTGAGTGCTTCATAAGCAGCCTCAGCTTGGAGTAATCCATAAACATTATGAACTTCCCTGTGGTCGCCACCTCTGCCTTCCAAAAAATGCTGCGTTGAGTGCTGCGGTAAACTGGGATCTCCCCATAAAACAAATACGCCTGGCTCATTCATATCATGCCAGAAACCAGTAAAACCTAAATCAAGCAGATATTCATACTGACGACTCCACCAGTGGCGGGCTTGGGGGTTCGTGAAATCTGGAAAAGCGCACAGTCCAGGCCAGACAGGAGCAATCACGAGTTTACCATTTGGGAGGTTGCAAAATACTTCTTGGGCGCGACCTTCTTCAAAGAATTCACTTTTGCGGTCAGCTTTCACGCCGGGATTAACAATGGCGATTAAATGTACTCCCCTGGCTACCAAGTCATGATTAAAATCAGCTAATTTGGGAAAGTTATCCGGGTTAATCGTAAAAGCCCGAAATCCATCTTGACAATCAATATCTAGATGAATAGCGCTTAATGGTAGGTCATGGGTGATAAATCCTTCAGCAACTTCTCGCACTGCTGTTTCTGTTTCATATCCCCAGCGTGACTGATGATATCCCAATACCCAACGAGGTGGTAAGGCTGGACGACCTGTTAATTCTGTGTATCGGTCTAGTAATTGGGCGGGTGTGCCAACACTGAGGTAATAACGCAGCGCTCCGCCTGTAAAATCAGCTGCTGCATAACCATTAAAGCTAAATGTGGCTTTATAACTATTTTCGTAGAAGATTAAGTAACTGCCAAAGTCATGTAAACCCAAATAAGCCGGAATACACAGATAAAGTGGGTCAGTTCCTCGGCCATACTTACCTCCAGCATCATAGTTCCACATCTGATAACTGCTGGTGGCTGGTGTGGTACGGAGGTTCAGAGGAGCAGCCCGTTCTCCTAATCCGTAAATATGTTCAAGCGATCGCAATTTGGCCTGATGTAGCCAACCAGAGGTTTTTTGCTGGGGTGGTAATTCTTCCCGGATTGTTTGCCCGTGGGCATTCTGTAATTCCACACTCCCATTTAGGGATATAATCACCTTCAGCGCTGCACTGGAAATTAGCCAGCGATCGCCTAGTTCCTGAAATTTTACCGCTATTTCTGGCCAATCTTGTCGAGCGGCGATCGCATAGGGAATCGGAAGCACTCCGGGTCGCCAATCAATCCGAACTAGATCCTCAGCCAAAAAGCATATTTCCAATTCAACATTTTGGAAGTAAAATTTTCCACCTCTTTCGGTAATTTCAGCGCTGAGAATGTTACCAATTTCTGCAAAAACTTCTATGGGCGAACTCTGAAACTGACGCTCTAAAGCATCCCGTTGCAAGGGATAAAAGAATGAGCCTAAAAACCGTCGCAGTTTGATCAAGCGGAGGTTTAATAATGCCTGTTTCCAGAAATTCATAACCTACATTTTGGGTATTTTGAGGAATAGGCGGCTGATTTTATCAGCAATTTATTGAGGTATAGATACTCGTAGTAATTAGCACGGGCTAGTAAAAGTAGGCGTAAATAAACAGACTATTAAAAATCAATCCAAAGCCTATATACAGCTATTTTCAGGCAAATAGACCACACAGCAGGGGCGCAAGGCATCACGTCCCTACTTTTTGATTTTCACCTTGCGGTACTAGCTGCTTTACTTAACCTCTAGCTTCATAAGTGCATAAATTACGGACATTTTTAATAGTCTTAGTTATTTTACAAACTCAAGATTCTGGTTTCTTCTATCTTTTGAATAATTTATTGACTTCATCTAATCGCTAGGTAGTACTATTGAATTTGGCTTGTTTTCTACAGTAGGGACTACCACAGCCGGAGGATCTGAGCGTTTTGCTTCCGTCGGCGGTGGCGCTATTGGTGCGATTGTCGGATTTGATGGCTTCACAGGTGGGGGTGAAGTGGATTCTGGGCGAGTTGTGGGTAAACTATTTTCCAGAGTTCGTGGGGGTGAAGCTTCACGAGTTGAACGGACTTCTCGCAGCGTCTCTAATAATGACGGTGTGGGTTCAGCGCTTGGTTTGGCTGACGGCTCAGTAGAACTGGCTTTTGGCTGACTTTCCCTGGAACTACTACTACTGGTATTTGGAGTTTGCTCTTGAGCCACAGGATTATTCCGTTGGCGTTGTCTGCGAGTTGTGACTGGTGCAGAGTTACGTGGCGCAGAAGTACGAGGATTTTGTCTGCTGTTATTTTCTTCTTCCTCAGAGGAATCAGGCGAATCAGCTAATGGTTTTTCTATTTCCGGCTCGATGGTGCGCTGTTCAAACAGAGGTGGTGAAGATGTCTGTGGCTCAGAATGAGAAAATAGGCTCGTAATGCCAAAACCTGCAATGCCAGCAGCAACGGCTACACTTATACCGATTAATATTTGAGAAATCCCCTGCTTTTGTGGCATTGTGGGCTTCTTTTGCCCACTGAGCAGAGTTTTTTGCGGAATTTTTTTTCGCTGCTGTTGGAGAGGTAAAATTATAGTTGGCACTGCCTGTGTTGGAAGTGCGGGAGGTGTACTAATTCTACCTCCAGGTAATAATTGCAACCAGTCGGCGACTGTTGCCGGACGAAATTGAGATTCTACAGCCATACCACGCATTACGGCTTGATTCACGGCTGCACTCAGATGGGGTTGGAGTTCGCGAGGAGAAGGCATTTTTTCGCGATCGCGTAATAATGCTGGTAAGGGAACTTGTGCTGTCAATAATGCATACAAAGTTGCTGCCAAACCATAAACGTCTGTAGCGGGTGTGCGCTGTGCTTGGGTTAAGTACTGTTCCAGGGGAGCATAGCCTTCAGAAACCATGCCAGTGTGAGTTTGCCTAACACCATTATTAAATTCGCGAGCAATGCCAAAATCAATCAAGACTACTTCCTGAGTGCCTTGACGCAAAATAATATTATCTGGTTTGATATCCCGATGTAGCAAACCATTGTTATGTACTACCTGTAATGCTGACCCAATTTGACGAATATAATGAATTGCGATCGCTTCTGATAAGGGTATAGCTGGCAATATAAATGCGTTTCCCAAGGTATCGCCACGAATATATTCCATCACCATGTAAGGCAATTTATCTTCAACAAAAAAATCACTTACCCGGACAATATGAGGATGAATACAAGTAGCTAATCTTCTGGCTTCATCTTGGAATTGGCGCTCGAATTTGGCAAAATCAGGATGTTGGCGTAATTTTTCATTAATAGTTTTCATAACTACTTCCTGACCCAAATAGTTATGGGTTGCTTTAAACGTGATGCCAAAGCCACCGCGCCCTATTTCCTGAATTAAAGTATATTTGCCATCCTGCAAAGTTGTGCCTGCTAACATAGGGAGTGTTTAATGCTGAGTAAGCAAATATTACGAATTATTGAATCTTTCGGTAATTCTAAATGGCTAGGTTTTTTCATACATGGTTTTTCTATATTTTTAACTACCTCAGTGGAAAACCTCCCGCTTATATGGCACAGTACTGTGTTACAGCATTTTTTATGTATTTGAACCACATCTGTCGTAGTAGGGGCGCAAGGCCTTGCGCCCCTACCGCGTGGTCTATTTACCTGAAAATAGCTGTAAAACTCCGTTTTTTCAAGATGTTCAGCAATCAACACTAACCTAACCTTGGCAGTTGCTATATTAACAGTTTTGTCTTTTTCATAATACAGTAGGATTCAAAGACTATTCGCCGATTCAAAAACCGATACAATCGCTGACCAAAAGAGGCAGGGGTGCTGGGTGCTGGGTGCTGGGGGGAGTTAAGAGGCAGGGGACGGGTTTTAAAATCGCTGCCCTATACCTAAATGCACTTTGCTGTCTCCCTGGTCATTAATGCCATAATCAGCCCGGATTAAGCCCAGAGGTGAGTTTATACGTACCCCAGCGCCATAACCAAAACCATGACCCTGTTTACCCCGTGCGCCAGCTGGATCTCCTAATACAGTTTCACCAGAACCTAAATCTGAAGCAAAATCAGCAAATACGACACCTCCCACCACTGGGACAATGGGAAAGCGGTACTCTGCTGTAGCTAATACATAACTGCGACCACTACCAAGTTCTCCGCTATCGTAACCCCGCACTGAATTAGAACCACCCAAGTTAAAACTTTCATAAGGTGGTAAATCACCAATCACTGTCCCTGCTTGAAAGTTAACAGCGAATACTTGGGGCTGTGTATTATTAGTGTTAAATAACTTGACTGGCACATACTGAGTGTAGTTGGCTTTGAGGCGATTCATGGAAATATTCCCTTGACCAACTGGGACAGATTGTTCTGCACTCAAACTCAGTAAGGAACCTTGAGTAGGATTGAAAATATTATCTCGTTTATCTTGGGAAGCGGTAAAGGAGACTGTAGCTAAATCATCTACGCCAGTATCACTTGCAGTCAGGCGATTGCCCTGTACGTCTGTTGGGGTAATATTACCTTGGCGATCGCGAATACTGGTGCGAGTATAGTTAAATCCCAAAGCTGTATCCCAATCATCAAGGGGTTGCTGGAAGCTAATCCCAGTCCCAATCTGACCTTCCCGCACTTGGTCGCCATTCGGGAGTTTAATTTTGTTATCCAAGATTGTGGAAACTTCTCGGCGACGGAAAGCATTAACTGTGTAGCCTAAACGGTCAGGTTCAGTGGCACGATAAGGACTGGTTAATTTACTATTAAACTGCAAATCATTGCGACTCACACCTACACTTACAGCCAAATTATCATTAGTACCACCAATATTTTGGTCTTGATAACTTAATGTACCTAACAATCCCAAGTTAGCATTATAGCTACCACCTACGTTAATTGCCCGCGCTCCCAATTCTTTAACTTCGTAAATTAAATCAACTTTATTCGCATCACCTTCAAAGGCCACATTTACAGTTTCAAATAAGCCAGTCCGATATAACTGCTGCACATCTTGGCGAACAGTATCTTCTTGAAAAATTTGCCCAGGTTTGAGTTTTAATTGCTGTCGCAGAAAATCGGTTTTGGTGCGTCCTTTCACTGGTGCGCCTTTGCTATCAACGGTTTTACCATCGTCATTAATAAAGCGGAACTTAATGTCACCCACTAAACCTTCTGCTACATTCACGGTCAGGATACCTTCACGGTTAGGTTTAATGGATAGGACGTTGGCTAACTGATAACCATTGTCGGCGTACCATTGATCAATTTGTTTGACAGCTTGCTTCAGTCCTTCTGGACTAATAGGTTTACCAATTTGCGATTTGAACCGTTCTTGGGCTACTCCATAAGTGAGGGCTTTTGCACCAGAAAGTTGCAGCGATCGCACTACTACTGGTTGCAGTTGATACACTACATTTAATCCATTTTGGGTAGTGCTGCTATTGACGTTAGCACTAGCAAATAAACCAGTCTCCAAAATAGTGGCAACGTCTCTTTGTAGCTGACTTTGACTAGTTTCCCCACCTGTTTGGGTTTTAATCACTTGGCGCACAATTTGCTGCAATTCTGGAGTAGCTCCCACTACCTGGACATCTGTAGCAGTGACTACTAAATTATTGTCGGTGGGAGAAGCAGAGACGAAGATAGGGATAGATTTGGCAATGTTTTTTTGCACATCTGTTTGCACAACTACAGAATTCTGAGAAAATTGTTGAGTAGCTAAAGTTTCTGGGGATGAAATAACTTGAATTCGTGCCGGAGTTTCTTCCCTAATTGGCACTACTGAATTTTCCGCCGGTTCATCCTGAGAAGGGATTGTAATTGCTGTAGCAGTTGCTTGTTGTGTAATATTGCTAGCAGCTAAAGTAGCTAAAGTAAGAATTGCCGCAGAGGAAAGTTGCATAATATTTAATCTAAATCACTGGTAGTTAGTTGTATTGAGGTGGAGTAATGAGGATAATACTAACTTCTAGCTACCCGGTTGATTTATATCCTCATTTATACCTCTTGCCTAAACAGACAGTTAATTTTCAGATTTTGTTTCTGATAGGAATATGTCAAAATAGTAAACTTTGCGGCGGAAGCTACTCTAGATTTCAGACTTGAGGAGCGGCTGGAGTTACACTAGGATCAACTGGAACTGATTTTAAGTCAGGCTGACTACGGAGACCAGGAACGTTCAGTAATTTATCTGAGGACAATTCCCATTCACCATTGCGTAAAACAAAGGTAAACAAATGATCTATGTGAGATTCAGTTGTCTGAGGCGCATCAGAAGCCATGATTGATAAATCATAATTGCGAACAGTCTTTTCTGTTGCCTTTAAAGTTGCTGTCTCTCGATTAATTTGAATGTTTTTGACTTCTAGCTTGGTTTGAAAGTCTGTGAAACCAATTTTACGCGCAGCTAAAAAGTCTCGAAGCTCTAATGTTTTTTCAAACCGAGTGTTCAACGCGGCTTTAGCTTTGGCAGATTGAGGATGGCGATTTAAAGCAGCGGCAATATTACCATTTACCAAGATATCATTGTCTGTTTTTAAAGCAGCTTCAGCAATGCTAACCAGTTCAATTTCTGTTTCTTGGAGTGATGTGGATTGCAGCACCTGATTATTCTCAGTTTGTATTCCTTTCGTAATTTTGAATCCACTGATGAGAATAAGACTAGCTGCTATTAATAGAATTAATTTGGGCTTAAACATTTATTTTCATCTCTGAATTACTATATACTTAGTCTTTAATTATACGTTTTATCTCCTGAGCTTGTAAACCATTAGCTTTTGCTTGTGGGTGAATCAAGCCTAGCCTCATATATAATTGGTATATATTACAGCAGCGACTACCTAACTCTAGTATGAGTAATGTCTCCCCATTCACCCCCAAAACCAACGAGAAGTTGCAGTTATTAGTTTTAAGCAACGGTCATGGAGAAGATGTTATTGCTGCCAGCATTGTGCAGAAATTCCAGCAACAAGAACACCCCCCAGATATCTTTGCCTTACCTTTAGTGGGCGAAGGGCGTGCTTACCAAAAGTTAGGCATCCCCTCTATTGGTTCAGTCCGTACCATGCCCTCTGGGGGCTTTCTTTATATGGATAGCCGACAATTAGTCAGGGATGTCCGGGGTGGTTTGCTGCAACTTACTTTGAATCAAATTCAAGCTGTGCGGCGTTGGGTGCGTTCCCAAACAGAATTAGGTAACAACAGCGCTATTTTAGCTGTCGGGGATATTGTCCCTCTGTTATTTGCTTGTTTTAGTGGCGCTAACTATGCTTTTGTGGGGACGGCGAAATCAGAATATTACGTGCGGGATGAAGCGGGACTTTTAGCCAGAAAATCAAAAGGTGCGCGTTGGGAAAACTTTTCTGGTTCAATTTATCATCCTTGGGAACGGTGGTTGATGAGTCGTCGCCGTTGTCAGGCGGTGTTCCCTAGAGATGCTTTGACTACGGAAATATTACAAAAGTGGTCAATTCCGGCTTTTGATGTGGGTAATCCCATGATGGATGATTTAGAACCCAGTTTTTCATCTGCACGATTTTATAGTTCCGCAGCTGTTCAGCAAGAAATAGCCAGACCATTAGTCATCACTTTATTACCTGGTTCCCGTCCCCCAGAAGCTTACGCTAACTGGGAAGTGATTATGCGTGCTGTGTCTGCATTGATGGCTAGTTTCTCAGAACGAGGTTCAATTTTCCACAATTCTGGCAGTGTAGTATTTCTGGGGGCGATCGCGCCTGGTTTAGATCAAAGCATTTTATCGGAAACTATGAAATCCCAAGGCTGGCAAGTCCATGCAGAATCGCCTCTACCCATTGTTGATCCTGATGCTTTGATATTTAAGCAAAACAATTCATATTTTATTCTGACACAACAAGCCTATAACGATTGTCTACATTGGGGGGATTTAGCGATCGCAATGGCCGGAACAGCAACAGAGCAATTTGTCGGTTTAGGAAAACCCGCGATCGCAATTCCCGGTAATGGTCCCCAATATAACCCCGCTTTTGCCGAAGCTCAAAGCCGACTTTTAGGCACATCTCTCTTTTTAGTAGACAATCCGGCACAAGTTCCCCAGGTGGCGCAATCTCTGTTGCAAAATCCTGATCGTTTGCAACTGATTTCCGAGAACGGCATCCGGCGCATGGGTAAACCAGGGGCAGCCCGTAGAATTGCTGATTGTTTACATAAAAAATGGTGTTAGTCGAGACAATTAATTTTATCCAACTAAACCAGAACGCAAAGCCCGCACAGCCGCTTGGGTACGGTCATCAGCACAGAGTTTATTCAAGATATTCCGAACGTGAGTTTTCACTGTCCCCACCGTAATATATAGTTGTTCAGCAATTTGCCCATTGCTGCATCCAGCGACAATTAACTCTAGAATTTCCAGTTCCCGTTGAGTTAGAGGATAGGTTTCTAAAACTTGTTCGTATTCGGTGGCTAGGGCTTCAATTTTTACGGTTTTGTGTTTATCAGCAGTTTGGGTTTCGCCGGGGATACCTTGGCGCATTTTCCGTAATACCACATTGGCGATCGCCGGATCAATCCAAGAGTTACCGCCATGAGTTGCTTGGATAGCTTCAGTTAACTTACTAATGCTAGTCTCTTTCATGTAATAAGAGTCTGCACCTGCGGCAAAAGCTGCCAGGACGGCATCTTCTGTATGATCCATTGTCAAAATCAGAATTTTAGTGGCATTCTGTCCCGTTTCCGCTTGGTAGCGTCTAAATTTGCGGGTGAGTTCAATGCCATCCATGTCAGGTAAGCCAATATCTATAACTGCCACATCTGGTTTAGCAGTTTCTAAAAGTTTGAGTCCCTGAGTGGCATTTGCTGCTTCACCAATGACTTTAAGCGCGCTGTGAGATTGCAACGCAGCTCTTAGTCCCATTCTGGTCAAATCATGATCTTCAATTAAAATAATGCTGATTTCACTCATCAGAAAAATGCGTCTGAAACCCCGCCCTTTAGCAACGCGGAGGGCGGCTTTACAAATACTTCTAAGCAACAATTAACCCGTTGGAACGACGAATTAACTGCACTTTACTAGAAGCAATCTGTCCTAACCGTTTCCAGTTAGCGTTGCTGACAGATACTTGTTTTTCGGTGTCTCCTGACACATAGCCAATTCCTTGAGGAAATTTAACCAAATCTCCTTTGCGTAATCCGTGACGGGTTGTAGAACCGCCATATTTATGGCGCAACCCACCTTTTGCGGGAAGCATCAAGTGAAGTTGACGACGGGAGTAAGGAGGGCGACAAATTACCTTAAATATTGCAGGTGTAACTGTGACGCTCCCAAACCAATCAGCCCCATCAATTTTTGTTGTGTGGTACTTTCGATATTCAACAAAAGCTGAAGCGGCAATAGCTACACCATCAACTGCATGAGTATTAAACTCAGCCTTGGACTTGTCCTGCTTGTTTTTAATCAAACCCAAGTATTTACGAGTTGATGCGGTTTGATAGCCTTCAACCTTAACCACTGGCGCAAACTGTTCTAGCTGCTTTAACATCCACTTCTGCCCGACCATTACCGCAGAGAAACCTCTACCTGAACGTGCTTTTTTACGTCCACTGGTAAGGTCTACATCAGCTTTGACATACTCGTAACGAATTTCTGAGACTGGGTAGATTTGACAAAGCTCAGAAACCACCCTCAGTTCAAATTGACGATTGGCACGAATCGAAGGCGCAAGTTTGGCTTGACGACTATTATCAAAGCGTTTCTGGCGATGTGCGCGTTTGGAAAAATCGACCTGACGGTTAATCCTTCTTCCTCTGCGTCCACATCGCATTAATCTTCTTGCGTCCATGCGGTCACGCACTGTGTGAAACGGCAAAATCAGGTGAGCCGTGTACAGCGTCAACTTTGCAGACTGAACGCCAATCCCAGAGAACTTCTTGCCAGGATCAATCCCAATCACAATATCTTGGGTATCGCGTCCAGATGGTTCAGTTGTTAATTGGACGTAGAACTGCCCAGTGTCCGACCAGCGTTTTACTGCTTTACCAGATGTAATCCATTTTCTTGCCCGTCCTGGTGTTGTGGGCATTAGTGGTTGGTGATCTTTGTCTACTACAGGTACTCGCATTTTTGTTGGTATAACCCATTACTTGTTTAAGTCCCTTCCCACAACACGGTTAGGATGTCTTGGCTTTACCCAACTTCTGAACCAATCAGAATTACAGGAGGCTCAACTAGGGAAATACCTAGCCGTGTGCGCCAAACCGTGTCTCAATGTGGTATTCACTTCTTGCGTTACCCAAATTGGTTTGAGCAATCCTCACCCTTAAAGGGTGAGGATAGTGAATGCTATACTCGCTGTTGATAATTGCATCTTGCAGCTGATCACCTTTTTTTAAGCAGTTTATCTTATTTTCCCAACCCAAAGATAGATGATAATTTTACAAATCCGCATCCATCAATAGAAATAGTAAATGTGCGGTTGGTTCACTCTAGCTGGCGTTAAAAATCTAGCTAAAGATATATCGTTATTTTCCCCATAAATATGGAAGATTGAAACGAGTTATAATTTATGTCATGTCTTCAGGAGTAGAAACTTATCTAATACTATTCTAAAGCTTTAATCAAAAATCAAAAAAATGAATCAACCCAAACCAATCATAACTTTGATATTCATGAACAACAGAGGAGATGATAGCTTAAGTATTATCTGGGACATAAAAATATAGTTTTAGTATTTTTTTACACTCTGTAAATGGGCGATGGGCAAAGCCCCGCCTCCGGCGATCGCCAACTAAATTATGGCTCTAGCGCAGGTCAAACAAATATCAGCACAGAAAAAAACACGATTACTTTGAACTCAATGGCTGGCATTAGCAGTACTTTTAGCTTTACTTGGACTCAGCAACCGAGTGAGTAAAACTGCTCAGGCTTATGGTACACGATTTTGGTACGTAACTCTCACTAATGACTGAGGACAGGCGTTAGCCGACTCATTTACAATCGTTTTGAGGGTTAACAAAGTATTTTATGTGACTTGATGTCAATTTTCTCTACCAATGAAAGCAACTTCCATAGTTGTGATCACTAATCAAAGTAGGCGCAAAACAGAGTAGAGGTGGAAAGGTTAAGAGTTGCTGGCTATATTTTTTAGCCTGTTATTTGCACTAAATGTAGGAAAAATATGGCATTAGTAAATAAATATGGGGCATTATACAAAATTTATTAATGAATCACATCCCTATTTGGAAATATTCTGATTCTAGAGAATTTGAGTATAGAAACCCGACACAATAGAGTAAAGGACAAAACTTGATGAAAATCAAATCTCAAATCGAAATAAAATTATTTAATCAGATATTTTGAAAATAGAGATGCTAGATATCAACCTGTATTTGACAGCGAAAATAAAAACCAATGAAAGAAACGCTGAGAATTTTGGTTGTAGATGATAATGAAGTAGATAGAATGGCGGTGCGTCGGGCTTTGACTCAAGCAGGTGTTTGTATCGAATTGTCTGAGGTAACTGATGGACATAACGCACTGGCTAATTTAAGAACTACTACTTATGATTGTGTTTTTCTCGATGATCGCCTACCAGATCAGGACGGTTTGACACTTATTCAAGGGCTACGTGCGGCGGAAATCAAAGTTCCTTTAGTAGTGCTGTCCGCCCAAAAAGATGAAGAAATCGCTGTCGAGTTGATGAAAGCTGGTGCTACAGACTATCTTCCTAAATCTAGGGTATGTTCAGAAACATTAGCACAGGTTTTACGCCATGCCATTCGCATCCACCGCGCTGAAATGCAGACAGCTTTGGCAAACCAGCGACTCAGAGAAAGTAATGAGCAACTACTGCGTCAGAATCAAGAATTAGAACAACAAAGACAACAAATTCACTTACAAAATTTAAAGCTGTTGGAAGCATCACGGCTGAAATCGCAATTTTTAGCAACTATGTCTCATGAATTGCGGACTCCAATGAATGCTATTATTGGGTTTTCCCAAATATTGTTGCGCCCTAAGTTTGGTAAGCTGACTTATCAGCAAACAGATATGGTGGAGCGCATATTGAATAATGGCAAAAATTTACTGATGCTATTAAATGAAGTTTTGGATTTTTCTAAGCTAGAAGGGGGAAGGCTAGAGTTAAAGCCCGAATTATTTGATTTAACAAAAACTATCAATATTGTCGTCGCCGAGATGCATTCTCTGGCTGAAGCAAAAAAGCTGTCTTTGCGAGTCGATATTGATATGCAACAACCTCTAATATTTAATGATTCAGTGCGTGTACGGCAGATTTTAATTAATTTATTATCCAACGCCATTAAATTCACCGAATCTGGTTGTATTTGGGTGGAGGTAAAAGAACTTCCTAAAAATCAATTAGCTATCTCTGTACGGGATACAGGTATTGGTATTGCTCGTCGAGATTTTAAGCATATTTTTGAAGCCTTCCGCCAAGTGGATCAAAGTATGACGCGCAAATATCCTGGTACAGGGCTAGGTTTATCCATCATAGATTCTTTGGTGCAAATGATGGGCGGCAAAATTATTTTGGAAAGTCAATTGGGGGTTGGTTCTATGTTTAGAATTGAAGTCCCAAGGCAATTATCGTTACGAAGCACAAGCGAAAGTCTTGCAGCTTACAATTTGGATGGACACGATATTTTTTACTCTGCTCAGAACCCTCAGCCTTCTCCCTTGAAATATAACAAAGCATCGATGGGTTTTCCCAATGTCAAGCTCTGAATTATGCTCATAAACCGTTGATAAATCATGTCTGTTGTGGAAAAGCCGAAAATTGACCGTATTCTCGCCGTTGATGATACTAGAGATAATCTGATTTTGGTTCAGACAATTCTCGAAAGTGAGGGTTACGAGATTGACTTAGTTGCTGATGGTTTAACAGCTTTGCAGCAAATTAAACAATCTCCACCCGATTTGATTTTACTAGATGTGATGATGCCTGGCATTGATGGTTATGAAGTGACTCGGCGCATCCGTAATAATCCTGAACTAAATGGCAGCTATATTCCGATTCTACTGATTACTGCCTTTCACCAATCCAGTGTAGTGGAAGGGTTGGATGCTGGGGCAGATGATTTTATTCGTAAACCATTTGATACCGATGAACTTTTAGCCAGAGTGCGATCGCTGTTACGCCTCAAGCACAGTCTGGACGAACAAAAAAAAATGGCACGTCAGCGCGAAGACTTTGTTTCGCGTTTAACTCATGATTTGCGTACTCCTCTAGTGGCTGCTGACCGAATGCTGGACTTGTTTCTACAGGAAACCTTCTGCAAAATTTCCCCAGAAATGAAACAAGCGATCGCCGTCATGATTCGCAGTAATCAAAATTTAATGCAAATGGTCAACACCCTCTTAGAAGTCTATCGCTTCGAGGCTGGTAAAAAGACTTTAAACGATGTGGTGTGTAACCTACCAGAAATTCTTCAAGAAGTCAGTAGTGAACTCACACCCCTGGCGAGTGAGAAAAATTTGGCTCTTAAAATAGATACGAGTCAGTTAGATTTACACAAAGAAAATGCTGGTGTAGTAATGGGCGATCCGCTTGAACTGCGGCGCGTATTTAACAACTTAATCGGCAACGCCATTAAGTTTACAGATACAGGAGGAATAGAAGTTTGTATTTGGGAAAAATTAGCTAATTCTCAGGGTCAAGAGAGCGTGATCATTCAGCTTACAGATACTGGCTATGGCATTGCGCCTGAAGACCAGCCCACGGTTTTTGAACGGTTTCGCCAAGGTAGAAATAAACGGTCTGGTAGTGGCTTAGGTCTACATCTATCGAGCCGAATTGTCGAAGCACACGGAGGCACAATTACACTTACCTCTGAAGTCGGTCGCGGTAGTATATTCACAGTTACCCTACCAAAATGCAGTAGTCATTAGTTATTAATCATTGGTCAGCACTCAGCACTCTTCAGAGTCGGAGAACCGAGCTTACCACGTAGCAGGCGAAAAATTTTAGCCTCTAGATCCTCGATCATGTAAGGTTTACTGATGTAATCATCAAAGCCTGCCGATAGGAGGCGTTCTCGATCCTCTCTACTAGCTAAAGCAGTAACTGCGATCACTGGAATTTCGGCAGTTAGGGATTCTTGTTTGAGATAATGGACAAGATCAGTGCCGCTAAGACCTGGTAATAAAATATCTAACATGATCAGGTCTGGCTGATACTCTTTTGCCACTAGTAACGTGGTGGAACTGTCACGTTGACAAATGAATCTACAGCCAAGTGACTCAAGAGCATAACCAATCAGCAGTAGACTATCATCATGATCTTCCACTACCAAGATTAAGGGCTGCTGAGGATTTTGCTTCTTTTCATCACTCATGAATGAATGTGCCAGATACATCTCTTCTCCAGAAGATTTCGTTAGGATTTATCGTCTTGCTTGAGATAATAACCGAGACATCCCGCAAGGATAGAATGGAGCTAATCCAGGATTGGCTCAGGTTTTGCTTTTGCCTATTTGATGATTCTTACCCACGCCAAAAACATCGGGAAAAGAAAACTTCAAACTGTAGGTTTAGCAACTACTTCTCGATTATACGCAAAATTACAGAATATTTTTCGCCAAGATTATAATAACTCGATATCACAATTCTAATGCACTGTAGTCTCAGAGCGTGCTACTTGTTTCCGTAGAATCAAAGATACAAAATCGACAATAAACTATTATTAACCCACTGTATTCTCAGACTTACACGATAATTTCCTGGAAACTGACCATAATATAGTTATATTCCATTTTATCAAATCTGAGACTTGATCTAAAAATACCTGAGATCCAGATGGTTTTTAGCGGCTGTCTGTAGGTATAGCGTTGCGAAAAAATGACTAACATCGAATTGAGTTACCAAAAATTAATATATTTTTCTCAAATTTTGGTGTAATTGACTTCTTTGTAGTACACTTGTAACATACAGAATGTCAACCGACTCAAGAATCTAAAGTTTAAAATGTCCTAAGTCCATAAGCAAATAACTCGACTACTGCTCGATAATTTTAAAGATATGGAATTTGACTATTTGAGAAGCAACGATAGCAGTCCTAATAATAACCGTCAAAATTTACTTACCAGTGGTTGGCGACCATTTCATAGAGAGTTAGACTGGGGATTTTTAGGGGAACTGCTGCACAACGACACACGGGAACTAACTCAAAAAAGTTTTAATTTGGCGAGTAATTTTGCTAAAGTTTTAGGACGAAATAATTATGCTTGGTGGGCAAATTTACTAAGTGTTGTATCTGAAGATACACGCTATGAGATAGAAAAATTCTGGAATTATATCACTCCTGACCCGCAATCACCAGACCATCGATATAAAGATATTCTGAGTACGGAGACACCTATTGTACAATTTGTTAGCCGTAGCAGTATTCCTATTGATTACGTTCTCAATCGCCTGCAAGAAATTACCGTTTTACGAGTTCTAAAATTATTAGATTGTCCTGATATTATTACTCAATATTATTTAGAGCGTGACTTCTATTTTCCTGTAGAAAAGTTTGTGAATTGGGAACGTTTAGAAGTTATTAATACAGTTTATGCTTATTGGTCAAAGTACGATACTTGGCTGCAAATTGAATCCTACGAGCGCGGACGACGTTACTATAGTTTAATGTCAACGAATATCTCACCGCTAATTAACAAAGCCACCTATGATTTAGCTGTGATGTTGAGTGGATATCAAAGTCGTGTAGGTAAGGTTCACAGTCAATATCCTATTCGGAGTTTTCCCGCCGATATTCAAAATTTTACTGATACAGTACAACAAGCAATTCTGACTCAGAATCAGTTAGCGATTGTGGTACATGGTGAGCCTGGTACAGGTAAAACTGTATGGACACAGGCTGTAGCAAAGGAAATTATTGTCCCTCTAGGCTATGTAGTTTTTATTTTAGATCATGATGCAATTTCTAACTTTGTGCCACCCAATTATTTGGAACGAATTTGCATTATCATCAATGAAGCTGATAATTTGGCACAAAATCGGGCATCTGAAGTGGCTCAACATAATAATAAAACTGAACATATTCTGGGTCTGTTAGATGGCACTTTGTACCAAAGTATTATTGATGATTCTGGGATTCAAATTAAGCAGAAGTTAGTTGTTTTAATGACTTGCAATACGACTGAAAGGTTAGACCCGGCTATGTTGCGGAAAGGTCGGGTTGATTTGATATATGAGTTTACTGAGCGATTTGTCTAGTCTATTATCTGTCATATTTTAGGATGAAAATTTATTCAGGAACGAACCGCAAAGTACGCAAAGTACACGAAGGCAAGAAGGAATGAAGGAATGAAGGAATGAAGGCAGAAAATTAGGTGCGTTTCCTCACAGACAATTAAGCGTGAAAGCAGTATATTGAGGTTTTTGCTAAAATTAGTTACATAAGTTAACAGTCTGCATCCCTTTTGGACATTTATCTCAGCATGACCTCTACAAAAACTGTTTTCAAGTCGCATCCAGAGGAAGTTACTCGATTATGTTCTCACGTCGAACTCAATGAAAATCAGTTCAGTCATCAACCTGGGAGTGTGTGGGGAAATACGGCGCTGATTGCAGGAACAACGGTTGGGGCTGGTATTCTGGCATTACCTGCGGTTACTTTACCATCTGGTGTTGTGCCATCTACGACCTTGTTAATTGCTGTGTGGCTATACACGGTCATTTCTGGTCTGTTGGTGGCAGAAGTTTGTGTGAATGCTATGCGTCTGGAAGGGCGTTTGAGTGTTGGTCTTTTGGCAATGATTGAGGGAACTCTGGGGTTTGTGGGGGCGCGTATTGCTGGCGCTGCGTATCTGTTTTTACACTATGCTTTGCTGGTAGCTTACATGACTCAAGGGGGAAACATCTTAGTCTCTGGGGTTTCTCAGGTGTGGGGACTAGAAAATATTCCGCCTGCTTGGATGGGGACTATTCTTTTCACCTTGTTATTTGGTGGCTTGATGTACCTGGGGCGACAAAAATTCATTGAGAAACTTAACAGCGTTTTTGTGGCGATTGTGATTACTTCTTTTCTGGGACTATTGTTTCTGGGAGGAGGACAGGTTAAAAGTGTGCAACTTTTGACTCACAACTGGACAGCTTTAGGGAGTGCTGTATCGGTGATGTTGGTGGCGCTGTTTTTCCATAATGTTGTCCCTGTAGTCGTGACTCAGTTGGAAGGAGATATTCCCAAAATTCGTCAGTCTATTATTATTGGTTCTTTGATTCCTTTAATGATGTTTTTGCTGTGGAATGCGGTGATTTTGGGCAGTATTAGCCCTGATATCGTCCAAAGCACAGGTGATTTTGACCCACTGCAAATACTGCGGGCGGGTGGTGGTGGGGAATGGTTGGGAATCTTATTATCTATTTTCTCAGAGTTTGCGATCGCCACCTCATTTATTGGTTTTGTCTACGGTTTGCTAGATTTCTTCAAAGATATTTTCCCCGTAACACAGGATAAACCTTCTAGTCGTCTCCCCCTTTATTCTCTAATTCTTTTACCTCCCATGAGTCTGGGCGCAATTAATCCCAGTATTTTCTTTAGCGCCTTAGATTTTGCGGGAACCTTTAGCATTTCAGTTTTAGGCGGGATAATTCCAGCATTAATGACTTGGAAACAACGCCAAGAACAACAGTTAAATAGGATGAATCAACCGCTTGTTCCTGGTGGTAAAGTGACATTGATTCTGATGATGGGCATTGCATCAGTTTTGATTATCAAACAAGTACTGTCCATGAGTGGACATTAACTCAAAATATCTTGCAGTTGATGACTGAAAGCTTTGATGTAGGGGCGGGTTTATTTAAATTCTTATTAATAATTGAGCATATCTGTAAACCCGACCCTACCTGGTTTTTACTCAGCACTACCGACTCAGCACTTTGTTATATTTCCCAAACCTAACCTATCGAGAATAAACGCATCTTCAAAAGCTAGTTCTCGTAAGCTTTCATAACGTCCAGATGCACCGCTATGTCCTGCGCCCATGTTGGTTTTTAGCAACAAAATATGATTATCTGTTTTAATTTCCCGCAGTTTGGCTGTCCATTTAGCGGGTTCCCAATATTTGACGCGAGAATCATTTAAACCAGCAGTAATTAGTAAATCTGGGTAACTTTTGGCTTCGACGTTATCGTAAGGGGAGTAAGATTTCATGTAGTCATAGTAAACTTTATCGTTAGGATTTCCCCATTCTTCCCATTCCATTGCTGATAGGGGTAAAGAGGTATCCAGAATTGTTGTCACTACATCTACAAAGGGAACGTTGGCTATTACGGCTTTAAACAAATCAGGACGCATATTGATGACTGCACCCATTAATAAACCGCCTGCACTTCCACCAGTAATTACTAAGCGATCGCTTGCTGTCCAATTTTTAGCGATTAAATACTCCGTACAGGCGATAAAATCTGTAAAGGTGTTCTTTTTCTGCAAGAATTTCCCTTCTTCATACCACTTCCGCCCCATTTCTTCACCACCACGAATATGAGCAATGGCAAACACTACTCCCCGGTCTAAAAGTGTTAATCTGGTGGATGAAAACGATGCTGGGTAAGATGAACCATAAGCACCGTAGCCTGTGAGTAACAAGGGATTTTTGCCATCTTTTTTAATTCCCTGTTTGTAAACAATCGAGATGGGAATTTTTGTACCATCGCTCGCAGTCGCCATTAGCCACTCACTCTGATATTGAGTTTTATCGTAGCCACCCAATACTTCCGTCTGTTTTTTCAATTCCCGTTCATTTGTTTCCATATTGTAATCGAAAACAGATTGGGGAGTAATTAAGGAGGTGTAATGAAAGCGCAATATATTAGTGTTGAATTCCGGGTTATTGCCTTCATCAAATTCATAAGTTGGTTCAGGGAAATTAATATTATTTTCCTCACCTGTGGATAAATTTTGCACCCTTGCAGTTTGTAATCCGCCTTTTCTTTCATAAATCACTAAATGATTTGCAAACAGGCTTACCCCTAATAGCAACACATCTTCTCTGTGAGGAATTATCGTTTGCCAATTTTCTCGTGATGGTGCAGATACAGGAGTTTTGACTAATTTAAAATTAGTGGCTTGGTCGTTAGTAACAATGTAGAAGTGATCGCTGTGATGCTCAACATCATATTCTACTCCTGTAGTTCGGGGATGAATGATCTGAAAATCACCTTGGGGATGATTAGCATCCAAATAGTGAACTTCTGTAGTAATGCTACTTTGTAACAGCATCAATATATATGATTCACTGCGGGTTTTGCCAACATATAAATGATAAATATCATCTGTTTCTTCATAAATCAGCACATCTGCTTCAGGAGAAGTTCCTAATGTGTGTTTTAGAAGTTGGTAAGGACGATTAGCATCATCAATTTTGGTGTAAAACCCCGTTTTATTGTCGTTACCCCAAGCAAAGGAGAAATAAGTTTCGGCAATTGTTTCTGGATATAACTGATGTGTATTCAAGTCCAGAAAACACAGAAGATATTGCTCTGAACCGCTAGTATCAAAGGAATAAGCTAATATTTGATGATTGGGGCTAACTTCAAATACACCTAATTCAAAAAAATCATGACCTGCGGCTAATTCGTTTTCATCGATTAGCACTTCTTCAGGAGCGTCTAAACTACCTTTTTTCCGACAATAAATTGAATAAGCTTTGCCTTCTTCGGTACGTGAATAATAATAATATTCATCTTTACGGAATGGTACTGATAAATCTGTTTCTTTAATCCGCGCCAGCATTTCATTGTATATCTGGGTTTGCAGTGCTTCTGTATGCTGCGTCATTGCGGCTGTGTAGGCGTTCTCTGCTTCCAGATAAGCGGGAACTTTTGGGTTTTCTAGGTCGTTCATCCAAAAGTAGTTGTCTATGCGGCGATCGCCATGCAATTCTAAAACCTCTGGCTGTTGTTCAGCAATCGGTGGTGTGACTATTTTTGGTAAAACTTTATCTTTATTCATAATTGTTAACCTCTGGTAAATATCCAGCAACTAGCTGTTGGTAAGGGTAGATGAACTAGAACTTTTAGGTGGGCGATGAGAGTTTCTTTTTAAGGTACACAAGCCAATTGCTGGTATCACTCCGAGAATAATAGCCGTAAATGTTTGTTCACTCCAATACAATATAGGAGTGCGATTCATTTCTGGAATCAAATCTTGCACAAGAGACAGGAACCAAACGAAAATACTGATCAAGAAGAAGGAAACAGAAGGTAGGAAAATCCACCACCACGCTTGTTTGGCGTAACGCTGTAAAACTAACCATTGGCATAGTCCTAGCCAAATTCCCGCGAAAATGTATGCGATTGTTGACAAAAATCCCCAGATGAAGGCTAATTCAGGAGATATACCTTCACTGAAGGAACGGGCTATGGCGGAAATATATTTCACCCAGGAAAAGGCGATGCTGTTGGCAATTAACCAACCGGCACTGGTAGCCATTATCCATAGCCGACCGGAGATATAACGACGCAGGACAAGGGCTTGATCGGCAGCAAAAACTATCGCAAAAACAATATTACCAAGTATTTTGACCCAATGAAAAGAATCAGCAGGAGGTAGGCCTCCCAGAATGCTTCTCTCTAAACCTATGCTGGCAATGCCACCTACAACCCATCCCAAGACAGTCATCAAGGTAAAGTGGAGGAAAAACTTTTGTCTATGGGGTCGCGGGATCAACAACTTTTTGGGGTAGTGGGTAGATGCAACATGAGTTGGACTATTCGAGTCAGTTTGCATATTAAGTTAAGTAAAGCATTAACTATTGTTGTGTGAGGCGAACCTCCTGAAAAAGCGTAATCTCAGAATGATAAGCTAAACAGTGGCATAAAAATAATGACTTAGGATGAAGTGTTAAATGGGTGTTTCGTTAACGGCTCCTCATCTCCTCCGAGCTGCACGTGGTGAAGTAGTAGATCGTCCCCCCGTCTGGATGATGCGACAAGCGGGACGATATATGAAAGCATATCGAGATTTAAGGGAAAAATATCCTTCGTTCCGCGATCGCTCGGAAATCCCCGAAGTGGCCATAGAAGTTTCCCTGCAACCTTGGAGAGCATTCCAGCCAGACGGAGTGATTTTATTTTCCGACATTGTAACCCCCTTGCCAGGGTTGGGCATTGAAATGGACATTGCGGAAGGTAAAGGCCCAATCATTAACTCGCCCCTTCGTACCCAAGAACAAATTGATCGCCTGCGTCCGTTAGAACCAGAAGCATCACTCCCGTTTATTAAGACCATATTGCAGGCGTTACGCCAGGAAGTAGGCAATCAGTCAACTGTTTTAGGCTTTGTGGGCGCGCCGTGGACTTTAGCCGCTTATGCAGTGGAAGGTAAAGGTTCTAAAACCTACTCCGTGATTAAAAACATGGCGTTTTCAGATCCGACGATCTTACATCAGCTATTAGCTAAATTTGCTGATGCGATCGCCGTTTATGCACGCTATCAAATTGACTGCGGCGCTCAAGTTGTGCAGATGTTCGATTCTTGGGCTGGTCAACTGAGTCCTCAAGATTATGACACCTTTGCTCTGCCTTATCAGCAAAGAGTTTTTCAGCAAGTCAAGGAAACTCACCCTGATACACCGTTAATTTTGTTGGTTAGCGGTAGCGCTGGTGTGCTAGAAAGAATGCCTAAATCGGGTGCAGATATTGTCACTGTGGATTGGGCTGTGGATATGGCTGAAGCACGAGCCAGATTAGGCAAACACGTCAAAGTCCAAGGAAATCTTGACCCTGGTGTGTTGTTTGGTTCTAAAGAGTTTATCCGCGATCGCATTCTGGATACAGTGCGTAAAGCTGGTAATTGGGGTCATATTCTCAATCTCGGTCATGGTGTATTACCAGAAACTCCAGAAGAAAATGTGGCTTTCTTTTTTGAAACCGCAAAACAACTCAAATCTGTAGAAGTTTAACTCGTAGGGTGCGTTATGGGCTTTAGTCCTAACGCACCGACAATCTTAAATGGTGCGATGGGCAAAGCCCCGCTTCCAGCGATCGCCTGTGGCATAATACACCCTACGAAACTATTGTTTAAAAATTAATTATCTAACCACAGAGGCACAGAGAACACAGAGTAAAGAGTGGAACTTTTGACTTTATTTTTAATTCTTGAGTTTTAATTACTAATTTATTTTAAATAATACTATGAATCAGAAACGGATTTTAGTGACAGGTGCAAGCGGTTGTGTAGGTCACTACATCTCAGAAGCCTTAATTCAAAATACTAATCACGAGTTATATTTACTGGTCAGAAATCCGCAAAAATTGCAAGTTGATATTCAGGCGCGTCCAGGTATCACCGTTTTACAGGGTGATATGCAAAAAATTAGCCTTTTGGCTGATTTACTCCCCACAATTGATACAGCAGTCCTCACGGCTACTGCTTGGGGTGGTGATGACACTTTTGATATTAATGTCTCCAAGACTCTAGAATTGATGCAGATGCTAGATCCACAATGCTGTGAACAAGTAATTTATTTTTCGACAGCTAGTGTTTTGGATAGATACAATCAACCCCTCAAAGAAGCTGGGGAAATTGGGACAGATTATATTCGTTCCAAATATGATTGTTTACAAAAAATGTCGCAGCTAGAAATAGCCCCGAAAATTACTAAGGTTTTCCCAACTTTAGTTTTAGGTGGTGATGATAAAAAACCTTATTCTCATTTGACATCGGGAATCCCAGAAGTAACCAAATATATTAATTTGATTCGCTGTTTGCAGGTTGATGGCAGTTTTCATTTTATCCACGGGCGAGACATTGCGACGGCGGTGCAGTATTTAATTGATTCTCCTCCCCAGGAAAACGAACCACGCAAGTTTGTTTTGGGACAACAAGCGTTAACAGCCAATCAAGCAGTAGAAGAAGTCTGCAATTATTTGGGTAAGAAGATTTATTTTCGCATTCCTCTATCATTAGCATTAGCTAATTTAATTATTGCTGTATTTCGGATTCAAATGGCCGCTTGGGATAGATTCTGCATGAACAATCGCCATTTTAGTTATGAAAATGTGGTCAATCCCGCCAGTTTGGGCTTACCAAATTACTGTGCAACTATGAGCGATGTTTTAAAAATTAGTGGTGTGAAAGGGAGTAAATAAACGTAGGTTATTTTTATACAAAATCAGCGAAAAATTTTTCACCTAATAGTCTCCACTGATCTCAACTAAACCTTCACCTGATTGTAAAAGCTCTAACGCCTGTGGTAGAGTTTTTATTAAAATCTCTTGTAATCTGGCATTGGAAGTATTTCCACAAGTTAACCAAATAATTTGCGGTGGTGTTCCCAGACGATCTACCAGTTCAATAAAGTCACTGTCTTTAGTTATAAAAATAACACCTTGAGATTTTGCAGCCTCGAAAATTTCAGGATCTTCCGCATCTCTTAAACCCAGATCACGTAAAGCAAATGCTGTAATACCAAAGGTAGCAGTAATCCAAGTTGCGATCGCTGGTGATAGGTGTGCATCTACCCAGATTGTCATGCTACTAGGACTGGATGATTGAGTTTACGAGAAGCATAGGAAAGTGCTGCTTTTAAGTCATCAGCCTCAAGATCAGGCATTTCTGCTAATATTTCTTCTGCACTGAGTCCAGCCGCAAATAAATCTAAAATATCTGATACTCTAATTCTCATACCTCGAATGCAGGGACGACCACCACATTGTTTGGGATTGATTGTGATTCTTTGCAGTAGGACTGACATTTAAAATAACTCCATAATCTCTCTCAAGATGCGCGATCGCACTCCTCTAGTTTAGCCCATGCGAACTGACAAGTCAGCGCTGTTGCGATCGCTCCTATTTTCTTCAGTTCACCTACTTATTACCAACCCATCTACATAATCAAAATCCGTATCATCTGTAACTAATATCCACCCTTTTTCCAAGCACTGAGCAGCAATCCAAATATCATTCATTGGAATTGGTCGCCCTTTACGCTTCAGCAGTAACCGGGTTCGAGCATAGATAGAAGTTGTTTCTCTTCCCAAGGGTACAACCGTACAAGTTGAAATAAACTCTAGATAACGCGGTAAATTTTGCAATGGACGCGATGAATTCTCTGCCCCAAACAACAATTCTCCTGCTACCACTAGAGGTAAAATAACTTCCGGTAACGCTAACACTCTTTCAATAATTGCTGCATCACCATTTAAGAAACGAATTGCAACAGAAGTATCCAGCGCAATTTCACCACTCATTTGCATCTACCTGCCTACACTCTGAGGTAATTGAGTGTTTTAGCTCTGCGGCTTCTGCGTCGCTTAAAATTCCGGCAAACTTTGCCAGGGGATGATCTTTACGTGTTGCCTTAACACGATGCAAAAAATCTAACAACATTTCCACAATATCATCAGGAGTTTGTTCGAGTTCTTGGAGCAATTGCTCACGATTTGTCATATATCCCAGCCCCCAAAGTAAGATAAATGGCGAACTGACAAGTCAGCGCTGGCGCGATCGCACTCCTCTAGTTTAGCCCATGCGATCGCTTCCTTCTCCACAAGCATCCTCCCATATAAATAAAGAAGATGGATTAATGAAATGCAACTCTACAAGAGGGGCGATCACGTTATCGCACTATATAAATTCAAAATGGCTTTCGTCATATATAAGTTTTTGTTTGCCTGGAAAAGTTGTCAGCAGATCATTAATTAAAAGCACTAAACGTAACATTAACATTGAAAAAGCTTTACGAAACCAGTCTTCATGAATACCTTTGTTACTCAGGTTATACAACTTGCTAATTCTTGTGGAGATTTCATCAAGTTCAGTTTTAACGTAGTCACGATATGGCTCTGATTTACTTAACTTTTTATCAACAAATATTTTAAGCCGTGATTTATAATCACCCATGCCTTTGGTTGCAGCTTTTTCCGAAGAACTTAACGTAGGTTCTAGCGTTTCAGCTATCTTATCGAGACAACGACGAAAGTTTACTGCTGCTTTTGCACATCCAGCCGATGACAAGTTTGATTTTGACAATTCCTTCACACCTAGAATTAGATCATCTAAAGCTTCAGGTATAGAATCTCTAAGCGCATAAATTGCTTTCTCTGCTTGAACTCCCCACTCATCGCCTAGTAGCAAGATTGCTGTCTGAATATCTAAATCACCTGTAATCGAATCACAGCCACCGTCAATGAAAGAGAATTTTGCTCCTATATCTGTTTTAGCAGCAGTAAGCCCCAATGTATATTTATGATGAAAATACTCCAATTTCTCATCTGCTACATTCTCGGAATCGTCTGATCCACTTGATGAATACAAAATAAAAACTCGCTTTCCCTGTATTCTAAACTCAACTGGTGGGGCATCTATAATAAAAGCCACTTGATGTAGTGGATAATCAGGTATGACTTGAGTAAAGCCAAGATAGTGAGGAGTTTTCTTCAAACTAAGATTTATTTTTTGTGCAAGACCACGACGAATCGAGTCAAATATCACAACATAGATTGGTTGACTCAGAATCACCTCATCGGCATTATTCTTCGCCATGAGACCAATACCTCTCATAGATGCAAATAACCCAAGTGCGACAAATTTCTGTTTATACAAGGGATCAGCACTATTAAGCCAATTCATGCTCATTAAACCTACACTTACATAGGTTTCTAAATCAACTAAATCATCAGGATCAATGCAGTCAAATGTTTTAAAACTTAAGTCGTAATTGGGGTACTTTTCAATGAACAAATAGGCAACTTTCATGAAATATAATTCCTGCTTAATGTTGTTGATAGTAAATTTATTACGTAAGAACTCTCTGAAACACTCTTGACTTTGTTTCCTTTGTGTCCTTTGCGGTTCGTTTTTTCATAATTTTTCGTAAGTCCTAATGGTATCACTTATTGTAACTATTTAATTTTTCTGCGCGAAAATGTCAAATAATGTGCTAAGAGTGGGTGGTTACTAGGTCAGGCTGAATGCGATCGCCTACAATTTCAAACATCCTCTGCAATAACTTTATTCTTAATTGGAACAGAAAACTGAGCTATTAGGTCACTGTAGATTAATTGCCAAGTAAAAAAAATCACGGTAAACTAAAGCAAATTTAAGAAAAAGTCAATAACTCTTAATTTTCGTTAAAGTTGGGATAACAATCACAGTGTGAGGATTAATACTATATGCGAATCTTACTGGTATATCCAATATTTCCCAAAACCTTTTGGTCTTATGAGAAAATTCTAGAGTTAGTTGATCGCAAGGTTTTGTTACCACCGTTGGGTTTAGTGACGGTAGCAGCAATTCTGCCCCAAGAATGGGAGTTTAAGCTGGTCGATCGCAATATTCGTTCAGCGACAGAAGAAGAATGGGCATGGGCAGATGTGGTAATTCTGTCGGCGATGATTGTCCAGAAGGAAGACTTGTTAGGGCAAATCAAAGAAGCAAAACAACGTGGTAAGTTAGTTGCTGTGGGTGGTCCTTATCCTACTTCTGTGCCTCATGAAGTGGAAAATGTCGGTGCAGACTTCCTGATTCTGGATGAAGGGGAACTCACCCTACCCATGTTTATTGAAGCGATTCAACGGGGTGAAACATCTGGTGTTTTCCGCGCCACAGAGAAACCAGATGTCACCAGTACGCCAGTTCCCCGCTTTGATTTATTAGAGTTGAATGCTTATGACATGATGTCGGTACAGTTTTCGCGCGGGTGTCCTTTCCAGTGCGAATTTTGTGACATTATTGTTCTCTACGGACGCAAGCCACGCACCAAAACCCCTGCACAACTATTAGCAGAGTTAGATTGTCTGTATGAGTTGGGTTGGCGGCGGGGTGTGTTTATGGTGGATGACAATTTTATCGGTAACAAGCGCAATGTAAAATTGTTACTGAAAGAGTTGAAAGTCTGGATGGAAGAACATCAGTATCCGTTCCGCTTTGATACTGAAGCTTCTGTGGATTTAGCACAAGATCCAGAAATGCTGGAATTGATGGTTGAGTCTGGCTTCTCTGCGGTGTTCTTGGGAATTGAAACCCCGGATGAAGATAGTCTGCAATTAACGAAGAAGTTTCAAAATACTCGCAGTTCTCTAGCCGACGCAGTGCAAACCATTATCAAAGCTGGGTTGCGGCCAATGGCTGGGTTTATTATCGGGTTTGATGGCGAAAAAGCAGGCGCAGGCGATCGCATTGTCAAATTTGCTGAACAAGCGGCAATTCCTTCTACTACCTTCGCGATGTTGCAAGCTTTACCCAATACAGCATTGTCACATCGTCTGAAAAGAGAAGGACGACTGCGGGAAAATCAAGATGGTAACATCAACCAAACAACGTTGATGAATTTCCTTCCTACCCGTCCTTTAGAAGATATTGGCAGAGAATATATTGAGGCGTTCTGCACTTTATATGATCCAGTCAACTATTTGGATCGTACCTATCGCTGTTTCTTGATGATGGGTTTGCCAAAATGGAAAGCACCTTCCAAAATGCCGGAATGGATAGTTGTGAAGGCGTTACTGATTGTAATTTGGCGACAAGGTATTGTACGAGAGACTCGCTGGAAATTCTGGCATCACTTGTTTAGTATCCTCAAGCGTAACCCAGGAGTGCTGGAGCATTATATCTCTGTCTGCGCTCACAACGAGCATTTTCTAGAGTATCGCCAAATTGTCCGCGAGCAAATTGAAAGCCAGGTGGCTGCATATTTGGCACAAGGGAAAGAAGAACCTTATGTACCCGTACCCGCTAAAAAAGCTGAAGAAAAAACTGAGGCGATCGCTAGTTAGTTAAAATATTCTTCTGAGATTAATCTTTGTAGAGACGTTGTATATAGCGGTATGCACTCGAATGAAGTACATCATAGCCCCCTCCTCGCTTGCCTACCGTGTACACACAAGTGATCGAATCGCCCCCTAACCCCCAATTATGGGGGAACAAGAATTTTCCAAGTCCCCCAAACTTGGGGGATTTAGGGGGCAAAACAGGCTCAAACACAGACAGGCAAGACTTGTGTGTACACCGTAGCCTCGCTTGCGGGGAGGGGGTTGGGGTGGGGTTCTTGTATCTCACTTAACTGATAACCGCTATACAACGTCTCTACTTTTTTATTCAGAAGTTTGTAAATATCATTAGAGCCTATATTTTGCCTTAACGGTGAGGTAAGAAATAATTATTTTGATTGTTGACAGTTTAAAAACGCAATTATTACTTATTTGAGCGTCTTGACATCAGAATAATTAAGAATCTTTGCATCAGCAGTTAATAAATCACAATCATAAAACCTGGCTGTTGCTACGATAAGTTGGTCAAATGGGTCACTATGAAAACCTTTTAATTGAGTTGAATCAATAACTATTGGTAGAGTCAAATTTAATAGCTGTACTCCAGGATAAGCCAAAGCAATTTCTAACCATTCATTAATAGATAAGGGCAAAATTAGTCTATTTTTTTCAACTAATTTTGCTACTTCCCAACAAGAAAGAATGCTGATTCCTAGTCCGGATTTCTCATAATCTTGTAACCATTGTCTATGTTCTGCGGTTAGTCGTGAATCGTTTTGTACCCACCAAACCCAGATGTGAGTGTCAAGTACAATCATTGCAAAACTTCCCAATCTTCTAAAGCAACAGGTTCTGTGGGTTCATCATACTGATATGGCTGTGTGTCATGCAAAGGATAAAGATTTTTATCTGATTGGGATTTTGGATCGGCTTGATTTTGTAACGTTTTAGCTGACAAAATTATCACTTCCACAGCTTCGCCAGCATGAAAGGGTAAACCTTGCAATTTCAAAGTTCCATCTTCAGTTAAAATAACTTCGATTTTATGAGCGTTCATCTGACAATTCCTCATGCTAAAGAATTTAGATTATTTTACAAATAACCAGCCTTATTAGCCTGTTATCTGTAAAACTAACTCTGATGCTTTAGTTATTAACGAAGTATCATTCTCCCCATTATTCCTTACAGCTAATTCGTTGCTTGATGGCTTTCTTGATAAATTATTTCCTGAAACTGAATCATATCTTTTTGCGGGTCAGCGTGACTAACTTTGACTAATACCTGTTCTCCTAATCCTACAGAACGTTTAAAGAACATAGGCAACTGTAAGCCCAAATCTTCTAACAGAATTAGTGCTAAGTTGCTGTCTTCTCGTAGCCACATTAAAACTGTCACGTCCCAAACTTGGTCAGGATGACGACGTAAATATTCTAAAGCCCAATATCTATTAGTTTGCCGTTCTACCATTGTCACTTCTTGGGTGGTAGAGGTGACTGTCATCATCACTTCTCGGAGTTGGTCGGCTGTAAAGGGCAAACTCTCACCCCGTAAGTGGGCTTTTAACTGGAAGTGCGTCAGTAAGTCACTGTAACGGCGAATGGGAGAAGTTGCCTGAGTGTAAGTATTTAAACCTAAACCAGCATGGCGTAAAGGCGTGATGCTCATTTCACTCTTGGGCATACAACGACGCATGGCGCAGGAGCGAACGAATCCGGCTGGGAGTAAAAGTAATTCTTCGTCTGGGGGTAATTCTGGTTGTGGTTGACCACGAAAGGGCAGAGGTATATTGTGAGCTTGACCATAACGGGCTGCTACTTCACCCGCCATAATCATCATTTCTGCTACCAATTGCCGCGATGAGGAATCATCTAATATATCAATATCGATCTGGTCGTTTTTGACTTTGATCGTTGCCTCCGGCATATTGATGCTGATGGCTCCTTGATTATACCGCCAAGATTTGCGCTGCTTTGCCCAGTTAGCGATCGCCTCAATTTCTGGTTCGGCTTCCACACCTAATTCCAGCATCTCATCGACATCTTCGTAGGTGAGGCGATAAGTCGGCTTAATAAAACTCGGATGAATCGTGTAATCTTCTACACACCCAGTTTCATCTAAAACCACCCCAAAACTCAAGGCGCAAGAAATCCTTCCCTGTACCAAGCTCATGGGGCCAGTTGCCAATAATTCCGGGAACATGGGAACCATCCCCGTCGGTAAATATACTGTACTTCCCCGTTTTCTGGCTTCTAGGTCTAATTCATCATCTGGCACTAACCACCGGGTAGGATCGGCAATATGCACCCATAACCGTTCTCGCCCATCTGGAAGTAATTCCCAACTTAAACCATCGTCTATCTCAGTAGTGCTTTCATCATCAATTGTATAGACCTTTAAATGAGACAAATCTAGGCGATTTGCATCTAAGTCAGTTGGGGGGAAATCCAAACGCTGTTGCGCCACTTCTAATACCTTGCTAGGAAACTGAACCGGAATTGACGAACGACGCACAAACAAGTTTTCATGGGCATCCCACCAACCTAAGTCTATTAATAACTGAAAAGCTCCTGGAGGAGTTGCCGAACGACCCAGCATACTCATTGTTTCTAACACTGGGGCTGGCGGCGGATAGGCACGGGCGAGAGTATCATAATTTACTCCCATTCGCACCACATCAGCCAGCAATGCTGCGTATTTTTCCAGTGCTTCTAAGCGCTGGCGGTCGTGGCGTTGCCATTCCACCGCTTCACCCTGGAGGGCTTGCTCTACGCGAGATAAAAATTCTTCCTGTCCCTTGGCTTTGAGTGCCTTGACTTCTGTCTGGTGTTTGAGTTCTGCTACCTGCGCCGCCGTTCGTGGTTCATAAGCTTCTCCTTTTTGCTTGAAATACAGTTTGTCTTCTGATAACAAGCAATGGGCAGCATAACAAGCAGCCGCTTCTGATTCAGAAAACAACAGATTGGCCATTTGGGCTGGTGTGACTGTTTCTCCATCCTCAACCAGTAATTCCCAAGCTACTTCCAGACTAGAGGGATCTATATAAGGTTGAACCTGCCCTTGAAAACTGCTAATTTCCGAGGGTTTATAGGTTTGTCCGTTAACTGTATAACTAATTTGTCTAGGCGCGAGGCTGTGAGATTGACCACGTTCATCTAACACAAACCAACGGGTTTTGCCGTCCGGGCGATCTACTACACCCAGACGGCGTTCGCCTTGAACCCTAAATTCAACTAGCGTACCCTTATCCACAACTCTCGCAATTATTGGTGAACATTTTTTATAGTTTTAAGTTCAGAGTTAGGAGTTTTGATTCTTAACTCATCACTCATAACTCATGACTTTTTCTTAAGCTTCCGCATTGACAAATGGCAATAATGCCACAATCCGCGCCCGTTTAATTGCTAATGTCAAATCTCGTTGTTGCTTACAGGTAAGCCCAGTAATCCGACGTGGTAATATTTTGCCTCGTTCGGTGATAAACTTACGCAACAAATCAACGTCTTTGTAATCAATGGGGTCTCCTGGCTTAATGGGAGACAGGCGACGACGATAGTAACTCATCTTTACTTAATTTCCTTGTGAACAGTATGTTTGTTGCAGTGTGTACAGAACTTTTTCAGTTCTACACGGTTGGTCGTGTTGCGACGGTTCTTGGTGCTGGTATATCTGGAAACACCAGCAGACCTTTTGTCTGGGTTAGTCCGACACTCTGTACATTCGAGTGTCATTATTATGCGCGCACCTTTACTCTTAGCCATAATCTTACAAACAGTGAAGCCTGAAGAGAAATTAACACAAATTACTATCTTCTCACACTTCGGCGCATTTTTCCAACTAATCGTTTAATCTTTATATCTAGCGAGTAGCCCCGGCGCGACGAAACTATGAAAGTACCACCGTAGCGGTCGTGTAGGGCTTGCTGCATCTGGTTGTCAGATAAAGCAGCGCCACAATCAATGGCTAGGGGAATTAATAGCAGTATAGCAGTGGGGTTGGCTCTGATGTTGCCCAAGGCAATTGACACCAAAAGCGCACCAAATCCGATTATAGCTTCTCGTTTGAGCAGCGATCGCAAGGTGGGAATTCTGCCTGTAATTTCGCCATTTATGACTTCGAGAATTTTCAGGTCAAAAGCCCAACGCCCTAAGCTCTGCCCTTGATTGTTGTAAACTACCAGTATGCGAAAAATCACCCAGCAGAACATAAAAACGAGAATTTGCACCCACTGGATACCGATTTGATTACCTCCTAATATAGAACTGATTAACCAGACTCCCAGGAAGTCTAGCCCTAATGCCATTCCTCGCCGGACAATATCAGCTTTGGGATAGTGTATTTCGGGGACTCGTTCTATAGTCATAAAAAATAGGTGTTTTTATTTAGCTGGGGAAAATAATCATTGCTCCTGTTATTTATATTATTAGGGTTATGAATCTGAATGTGGCACTAACCGCCAATCAGAGTGAGGTAAAAAGAAGCAGGGGAGCAAGGGGGAGTTAGAAATTACAGTGAACTTCCGGTTACTTCACACCCTTTCCTCTTCTCCCCTGCACCCTGCCCCCGTTCTTCTTTTCCCCCTGCACCCTGCCCCCTTCCCCTCTGCCTCTTCTAACCTCTCTAAATCAGTGCTAGACTGGCTTTGAAGTTTTCCATAGGAAATTATAGTGCCAAAATCGAATCCGAATGATGTTTGTCAAGTGCGCTGCTTCAACGAGAATTTGGTAAGTCACGTCCGCGAAGAAATGCCGATGGACGAAGCCCTAGAAGAAGCTAAAACACTCTTTACTGCTCTGGCTGAGAAATCTCGGCTGAAAATACTCCATGCTTTAAAAGACGGCAAGGAAATGTGTGTCTGTGATCTTGCAGATGTTCTTAGTGTACAGGTATCTGTTGCATCACATCATTTGCGGAAACTTCGTGATCTTAAGGTACTTAAGTATAGGAATGACGGGAAACTTGTCTATTACTCACTGCGGGATCAATTCGTAGGCAAAATTCTGGATCTTGTATTGGAGCAGATTCTCCAATAGTCTTTTTTTTTAGTCAACATTATTATATTCTTTTGAATATTGGAATGAAAAGTATCAAGGAACTAGGCAATGTCTGACAACTGCTGCCAAAAGAAATCATGCGAACTAGAACAAATGACCAAGCGCCAAAGCAAGGTTTTATGGATTGTTCTCGGAGTGAACGCAGTCATGTTCGTTGTCGAACTTTTTGCTGGAATTGAGTCAAAGTCCCTTTCTCTGACAGGAGATTCCCTTGATATGCTAGGAGATGCGATCGCTTATGGCAGTAGTCTCTACGTGATCAACAAAGGCACAAAATTACAGGCACAATCCGCACTGCTGAAAGGATGTATCATGTTTTTATCAGCTGTAGCAGTTTTTGCACGAGCTACTTATCAGGCATCTGTTCACACAACTCCTGAGTTCCAACTCATGAGTACAGTCGGGTTGATTGCTCTTGGTGCTAACTTGTTTTGTCTTTATCTTTTGGCAAGTCACAGGAATGATAATCTCAATATGTCTTCTGTGTGGCTGTGTTCTCGTAACGATATCATCGCCAATATATCCGTACTTGCAGCTGCTGGACTGGTATTTCTCACGGGATCATTTTGGCCGGATCTACTTATAGGACTTATGCTGACATTTCTTTTTGCCAAGTCAGCAGGAACAGTCCTCTCTAGGTCTTGGAAAGAGTTTACAAAAGCTTGAGTCAGAAATCATCTAGGATAGGTATTATTCTCAAAAATTAGGGTTGCCGAATGTGTTGGCAGGAAATTATTAATTAGAGTCAGAGGCGATCGCTATGTTATCAGTCAGCGATGCAGAGGGAGTAATTCTAAATTTAGTCCAACCGTTAGATCAGCAACGGGATATAGAAATTATAGATTTATTGGCAGCAGACAGACGAATTATTTCCACTCCTGTCACCAGTAAATTAGATTTTCCCCATTGGGACAATTCCGCAATGGATGGCTACGCAGTCCGTTATGAAGATGTACAGCACTCTAGCGACGCACAGCCGACAGGTTTAGAAATTATTGCAGAAATTCCCGCCGGATACCAACCCCAGTCTACAGTCAAAGCAGGGCAAGCAGCACGAATTTTTACAGGTGCGGTAATGCCAATGGGGGCAAATACTGTGGTGATGCAGGAGAGGACACGGCGAGAAGAAAACCGTGTATTTATTTTGGCTGCGCCACAACCACAAGAATTTGTCAGACACAAAGGGGCTTTTTACCAAGCTGGAAAACAATTATTACCCAGAGGAGTTAAATTAAATCCTCCAGAAATTGCGGTTTTAGCGGCGGCGCAATGTACAAAAATCAGTGTTTACCGTCGTCCTCGTGTGGCAATTTTTTCTAGTGGTAACGAGTTGGTAACGCCTGATAAACCTCTGCAACCTGGTCAAATTGTCGATTCTAATCAATATGCTTTAGCTGCTTTGGTGAAAGAGGCGGGGGGAGAACCATTATTGTTAGGTATTATTCCGGATAATCCAGATGCTTTGAGAGATGCGATCGCCTACGCCATAACTCATGCTGATATAGTTTTATCTTCTGGGGGTGTGTCTGTAGGCGATTATGACTATATTGATCAAATTTTAGAATCTCTGGGAGCTAAAATTCATATTCGCTCTGTAGCCATCAGTCCAGGTAAACCCCTGACAGTGGCCACTTTTCCCACAGATAACTCACCCATTTACTTTGGTTTACCGGGAAATCCGGTTTCGGCTTTGGTGACTTTTTGGCGATTTGTGCAACCAGCGATTAAGAAGCTTTCGGGGTTGGCTGGAGGTTGGGAACCGAAATTTCTGAAAGTGCGATCGCATGATCAGTTAAAATCCAATGGCAAGTGGGAAACTTACATTTGGGGTAGCTTACATTTAATTGATGGTGTTTATGAATTTTACAAAGCTGGTGGTAGTTACAGTTCGGGTAATTTAATTAATTTAGCTCAAACTAATGCCTTAGCGATGCTGCCAGTGGGTAAAAGCTTGATTGCTCCACAAGCAGAGGTGCAAGTTTTGCAGGTTAGTTAGAAAGAATTTATTCACGCAGAGGCGCAGAGTCGCAGAGAAGAGGAGTTTGAGAGTTTAAACGAGAGTTGATAAATTATTATTAGGATAATTACGGCAAAACCCGCACTAGTTCAGAGATATAGTCTATGCAGCTACTTAAAACAACCGACAAAGATTTTTCCGTTAGATTCAAAGCCCTGGTGAGCGATCGCCGGGAAGCAACGGTTGATGTTAGTGGTAAAGTTAAAGATATTCTCGCTGATGTGAAAGTGCGCGGTGATGCCGCAGTTCAGGAATATACGACGAAATTTGATCATTACAGTCCCCCATCTTTGCATCTGAGCGCTGATTTTATTGCCGAACACGCATCACAATGTTCGCCAGATGTCAAGGCAGCACTGGAATTAGCTGCGGAAAGAATTGGGTTTTTTCATCAAAAGCAGCTACCCCAAGATATTGGCTATACAGATACAGCCGGGGTGAAACTGGGATTAAATTGGGTGGCTTTATCCCAGGTGGGGATTTATGTCCCTGGAGGACGCGCCAGTTATCCGAGTTCTGTATTGATGAATGCTTTACCTGCAAAAATTGCGGGGGTGGAAAGAATTGTTATGGCAGTACCTATGCCTCGTGGTGAAATTAATCCTGCTGTACTCGCAGCTGCCCAAATTGCCGGGGTGAAGGAAATTTATAGTATAGGTGGGGCGCAAGCGATCGCCGCTTTAGCTTATGGTACAGAAAGCCTCACCCCTGTAGATAAAATTGTCGGTCCTGGTAACGCCTATGTCGCTGAAGCCAAACGTCAGGTATTTGGGACTGTGGGTATTGATAGCGTAGCTGGTCCTTCGGAAATTTTGGTGGTAGCAGATAGCCAAAATAACCCAGAGTGGATAGCCTGGGATTTACTTTCGCAAGCCGAACATGATCCCAGCGCCCAATCCATTTTAATTACTGATTCTGCCAGCTTTGCAGAAAAAGTGATCGCAGCAATTGAAGAAATTCTCGTAAATCTACCGACAAAGGAAGTAGCTAGAACCAGTTGGGAACAGCATGGGGCTGTGATTCTGGTGGAAGATTTAGCCGAAAGTATACCGTTGCTAAATCAGTTAGCTCCCGAACACGTAGAATTATGCGTAGATCATCCCCAGGAACTTGCTAATCAAATTAAGTCTGCTGGGAGTATATTTTTAGGCCGTTATACCCCAGAAGCCATTGGCGATTATTTAGGGGGACCAAATCATGTTCTACCTACCGCCCGTTCTGCTCGTTTTGCTTCTGGCTTGAGTGTGTACGATTTTCTCAAGCGCATTACTTATTTAGAATGTAATCAACAAGCCCTGCAAACCATCGGTAAAGCCGCCGTAACTCTCGCAGCAGCCGAAGGTTTACCAGCTCATGGCGGTAGCGTTTCTATTCGTCTTCATTAAAAGAACCTCACCCCCAGCCCCTCTCCTTACTAAGGCTACCGTGTACACACAAGTCTTATCAAGTTGCCTAACAGCGTTTCGATCCCCCCTAACCCCCCTTGAGAAGGGGGGCTGTTTCATTCGCTTGTGTTGGAGATTTGTCAAGAGGATAATCTCACGCAAAGGCGCAAAGACGCAAAGAAAAATTAGGTATTTCGGGCTGAAGACACCAAAATTTTTTGTCCTAATTGTGGATTTGCCCTCAATTTTTATCTGTTTGACCCTTGCAATTTTAACCCTTTTAGGGAACGAAACAGCCCTGCCCTTGAGAAGGGGGGAAAATTTCTTAAAGTCCCCCTTTTTAAGGGGGATTTAGGGGGATCAGATCACTTGTGTGTACACCGTAGCCTTACTAAGGAGAGGGGAGTTTTTGACGCAATTCCAAGGCGGGCTAAATTACGAATTACGAACTACGAACTACGAATTACGAATTACGAATTACGAATTACGAATTAATTAACTACTTGGCTACCATGACTGCGAGGATCATCTTGATTGTTAGCGGGTGTCACAGGAGCGCGAAATTGGGAAACTTGGCCGCTAGTTTGAGCATAGGGTAAGGAGGAACCAGCAACTAACGCGTCTAAGTTACTAGCCATGACTGTATGGGGTTGATCTCCGATGGTTTGGGCGATGGTTTCGCCATCTTTAGCTAAAAATACAAAGTGAGGAATCCCATCTACTCGATATTTCAGCATTTCTGGTAGCCATTTGGTGTTGTCTACGTTCAACATCACAAAGTTCACCTTCTCAGCATACTCCTGTTCGAGTTCGGCGATATCAGGAGCCATTTTTTGGCAGACAGTACACCAGTTAGCGTAAAATTCGACTATTGAGGGTTTACCGTTGCTAATTGCTACTTCTAGGGGTGTGGAGGTTTGATCTAAGTCGGCTAAGGAGGTGGAATTAGTTTCTGTTCTTAATCCTAAGACTAAAGCAACACTCAGGGCGATCGCCACTATAGCAATTAAGAAATTTCTCACCCTCTTCCCAGATGTGGTTTCAGGCTTAGGAGTAGCATTCATAGGGGTTTCTGTAGTCATAGCAAATTTATTAAAACTTATTAACTATTGTCACTTTTTAGTTTAACGTTTTCCTTGTCGGCGCTTTTTTCCCCAGGGGAGACGCTAACGCGAATGTCGTTCGGACTAAGCTAGAACAGAAACTACTCTCTGCTAAAGCTGTGAAAAAACGAGTTACCCTGACTTTTCCCAAACGTGCGATTCAAATGCCGGTAACTTACCTACTGGCGAAGGAATTTAACGTGGCTGCAAATATTATCCGCGCCCAAGTTGCACCAAACCAAATTGGTAAACTCGTGGTAGAATTATCTGGAGATATTGATCGCTTAGATGAAGCTATTGAGTGGATGCGATCGCGTCATATCAATGTTTCCCATAACTTGGGTGAAATTGTCATCGATGAAGATGTCTGTGTTCATTGTGGTTTGTGTACTGGGGTTTGTCCTACAGAAGCCCTAACTTTGCACCCAGAAACATCCAAATTGACTTTCACGCGATCGCGCTGTATCGTCTGTGAACAATGTATCCCTACTTGTCCAGTACAAGCAATCTCCACGAATCTGTAATTAGAAAAATAATTTAAATCTGGCTAATTGAGTTTCAATATATCCAGTCAGCATTTTACTCAAGTCTGCACTGTTTTGAAACTTCAAAATTTGTTGTGTGGGCAAATCAAAGGGAAACTCACCCTCAAAGTCTGGGTGTTGCATCTGCGCTAACAATATTTGTTCAGCACGCTTACTTTGAATCGCATAGCCGATTTCCACACAGACATTGGGACTAGGAATTAATTGATTATTTTCTTTCCCAGAAATGCTGGCAATTGGTGTAGTATCGGCGATAAACAGCAAACTCCTCCGAATTTTCCTCATCATAGCACGGCTGAGTCTAATGGGAGCATTGCTAGGGCGATGAGCTTCTACTAATGTTAGAGTTTGGCGCGATCGCAAGTTCAAAGATTCCAAACTTTTTTGTAGTTCCTCTCTTAAAGCATCACTCGCTGGTGCATACTCAGTTTGGGAGCATAAAAAAATCGTTGGTTCTAACTGAGCTAATAAAGCTTGTTTGGTGAAATAAATTTCATGACTAATTAAGTCAATGTTAGCTACGCAATAGCCACCACTACCTTCAATATAAAATTCAATATTTTCCCCTTCTAGATAACGCCCAAACCAAGTTGATTGCTTAACATGGTCAATATCTTCGAGAAAGTCGGCTCTTAATGCTGATTTGAGCAAGCTTTTTTTACTGAGGCGAATATCTGGCTGACGCTTCTCCAGTTTTGGTATCGGCTCATAATCTTCAATATACCAGGCTCTGAGCGCAATAATTGACATAAGGCGCTATTTAAATTTTTTTTAACTATTTAACTTTGTTATTAGCTTACACCTAACTGTACTCATTTAAACAACAACACCCAAACTTCTACTCGCTTTAATGATTTCCTCTTGTTGTTTAATCTATCCAGGGATGTAACAGTTCTAATACCTGAAACAAGTAATCAAAACTAGTGGCAGCGCCCCCTGAGTTTCATTTGAGGAAATATCAGCTTTCGTGTTGGGTGTTGTTCGGTTTGGACGAGACAGACATAAGTTAAACAGCGTTTTACCTCTTCTTCTATTACACATCTAGCTGTTGCATCTGCCAGGGAAGCTTTATTGCTTCAATTATTAGATTAGCACTGCAAATATTAAAATGGATATTTTTGCAACTAAACTTTACCAAGTATACTATATGGAGGCTCCGGCATAGTTTCCTTCGCTTAAAGCTAGGGCTAGTGGTGAATTAGACTTTTCAAACCACCCGATTCCCCACTCAGCACTCATGTACGGGCGGGGTTACTAAGGATTTCGACGAACCACAAACTGACTGCTTAAACCCGCCCCTACCCACTCAGCACTCAGCACTCAGCACTCAAAAAGTAGTTACATTTTGAGAAGTATTCGTCTAACTAAAGCGTTTCATAGGAATCTCAATCAAAATTTCTGTCCCTTTACCTATTTCTGAAATACAATCCATTGATCCACCATGTTTTTCCACAATAATCTGATAGCTAATGGCTAGTCCCAGTCCTGTGCCTTTACCAACTGATTTCGTAGTAAAAAACGGGTCAAAAATGCGCTTTTTAATATTTTCATTCATTCCCAAACCGTTGTCGGCAATGCGAATTAAAAAACGTGATTGGTCAGTGGAAATTTGAGTAGAAATCCAAATTGTAGGTTTAGAAGGGCAATTCTCGCCTTTGTTCATGATTCTAGATTGTTCTAAGGCATCAATAGCATTGCTGAGAATATTCATAAATACCTGATTCATCTGACCAGCAAAACATTCTATGCGAGTCAAATCAGCATAATTTTTAATTATTTCCACACCAGTCAGATTGGCATTAGCTTTTAGCCGATGTTGTAAAATTAATAAAGTATTCTCGATGCCTTCATGTAGGTCAACAGGTTTATTTTCTGCCTCATCTAAACGGGAAAAATTGCGTAATGATAAGACTATAGAACGGATGCGATCAGTGCCAATTTGCATGGAGGAGATCGTTTTTGGTAAGTCTTCTATTAAAAATTCCAAATCAATCACTTGAATTAATGAGTTAATTTGCTCATCGGGCTGGGGATAGTGCAACTTGTAGAGATTTAATAGTTCTAGTAATTGTTGGATATAGTCATTGGCATGGGAAAGATTGCCGTAGATAAAGTTAACTGGGTTGTTGATTTCGTGGGCTACACCTGCTACTAACTGACCTAAACTGGACATTTTTTCAGTTTGAATCAATTTTGCCTGAGTGTCTCGCAATTCCGACAAAGCTTGTTCTAACTGTGCAGCTTTCGCCTTGGCTTGAGTTTCGGCAATACAGCTTTGTTCATAGAGTTGGGCTTGTTGAATCGCGATCGCCGCTTGATCTGCTACCTGTTGTAATAAATCAATTTCTGCATCTTGCCAATTTCTGGGAGCATGACATTGATGGGCAATCAATAACCCCCAGAGTTGCTCACTAATATTAATCGGCACAATTAAGTTAGCTTGCACTTGGATATTTTGCAGAAATTCTCGATTACAATCACTTAAAGTTTCTGTGGAAACATTATTAACGGCTCTAACTCTACCCCGAAAGTATAAACGCGAAATCTCATCAGGAAAGCATTCTAGTGGTGCATTCATTCCTAATACCGACGGCCATTCACCATTGATATCTTCTACTGTCACCTCGCCACCAGATTCACCCATTAACTGATAAATTAATACTCGGTCTGCATTTAGCAGAAGACGGACTTCCTGCACAATGGCTTGCAAGGTAGCTTTCAAGTCCAAAGTACTGCGAATTTGTTCTGTAACTTGCTTGATTGCCTTGGTCAGCAGTAATGATTTTTTAAGTTCAGCAGTCTGTTCTTCTACGCGAGATTCTAAGTTGGTATTTAGCGCCTGTACCTGTTCGTACATTTGCTGCTGGTGAATTGCCATTGAGAAGTGATACGACAAAGCTTTCCCCAGGGAAATTTCTTCGGGTTTCCATTGCCGTGCTTGCCCTTTTCTTTGTTCTCGCCAAAGTTTAAAGGAAAACCGGGGTAGTCGTTGGCGCTGATTTGGATCATGTCGTCCAGCCCACAAGATTTCGCTGTCATAGGCCGGGCGAAAAATACTGATTACACCAATAAAATTTTGGCGATCATGTAGGGGAATTACTAGGAGTCCGCGAATTTGAGTTGATTGGAATGCAGTAGCCAAGACTCCCAAACGTTGTTCTTTGTAGAGGTCGGTAATTGCCCAAGTATGACCCGGTTGAAATTCCGCTATCCAGTTGCGCCACACTGGATGTTTTTCAATGGTTATGTTTTCTACATCGGAGGGTAGTTGCGGCTGTTCGCCTGATGTATATGTTTTGCCACTGTGATTAATGTAAATTCTTCCACCTATGCCATTAAATGCGGTGACAACTTCTTCTAGTGCATCTTGTAATTGGATTGTGGGTAGTTTATGCAGCAGCGTGGTAACTCTGTTAATTGTGGCTTCTTGCTTTTGCTGAGTACGGGCTTCGGTGAGTAAGTTACTTTGAGCGATCGCGATCATCACCTGATCGGCAACTTGTTGGACTATTTTTAATTCCCGCTTCAAAATTGTGCGTGGTTGGCTGTGATGAGACACCAATAATCCCCACAGTTGCCGCTTGACTGATTCCCCTTGTCTTACAGGTTCTTGATGCAAAATTGGTACAACCAGTGAAGACTGTACGCCCATTGCTGTTAAGTATTGAATATGGCATGGGTCTATCTGCCGATAGTAGATATTCTCGTTTTGGAGATATTCGCCAGTTTCTTGTGACTTGAGTGGCGATAGTCCTATTTTTCGGCTGGCTACATCCACTATGGAACGTTGCCGTGTGGAGATAAACAAATCTCTCGCTTGTTGAGGGATATCATCTGCGGGGAAGTGCAACCCTAATAACGATGGTAGACGCTGTTCGTGAATCGATTCCGCAATGACTTCGCCACTGCCATCAGCATCAAATCGATACACCATTACTCTGTCTGTAGCCAAAAATGAACGCACCTCGGCAACAGTCGCAGCTAATATCTCTTGAAGTTCAAGCGATCGCCTGATCTGATTGGTAATCCGATGCAATAAATTTTCCTGATTTAGGGTTGGCTGCAAACCGTTAGAGTTATAGGTAAATCCCATTGCTGGCACACTTCAAAATTGATACAAGAACTTTCTGAAAAATCTTAATGGTTAAGAAAATATTATTAATAACTTAATCTTATATCTTTGATAACAAAATGTATAGAGTAAGATTATGTAGATTAAAAGACTTCAGCCGATTATCGCTAATTAAGGAATAAGTTACAAAAATTAACATCTAACCGTGATGAGCTAATTAATTTTTATCTGCAAAATTAGTTGTTGAACTGGGGGAATGACAACATTCCCCTGCCAAATTAAATATGGGATTATTATTCTAACTTACTCTCCCCAGAAATGACTGTAAAAACTCGCGATTGGCGGATTTCTTGACGCACACTCATGAGAATTTTGCCCAGATGATTTTCACCAGTGTTTTCGGCACCACAGCCCCAGAAATAATCATTTGGCGAATTTTCTACCAGTGTCTCATTACCAGTAGACAGCAGAATTTCTTTAATCTCCAGATGAGTGAGAAACTTTTTGAGTACAGCTTCTCGCATCACTTTAGTTTTGACAATCTCCCAGTCTGGACGGAGTTGGCGAGTGCGGCAACGTCCCAAAGCAGCTGCTTCCTCTGGGGTTTCGGCAGCATGAATAATTGGTATAATTACTGAATCTACACTGCCCACGAACTTTTGCGCTTGATAATAATGTTCCACAGTGGGCCAATAAGTACCCTGAATTTGGATACTGTGGAGAGAGAAGTTAGAAAAACAGCCATAAGGCTGCCACACCTTGTAAAAGTATATGGTCATTTGAAAATTGCTCTTTATATATATCAATCTCTATGATGCCTGTAGATGTTAGCAAGAAGTTGTCAACTTTAGGCTGAAAGCTAGTATTTGTCTCAAGACAGAAGATATTACTCGGACAAAAATTATATTGTGGTGAAAAAGTCTGTCTACGAGGTGGAAAATGGAGGTAAAAGGTGAAAATGAATATCATTCTATGCCGTTGATTCTTGCCGGCATTTTCCTGGGACTGGGTTTAGGCGGTTTTGTTGATGGTATTGTGCTGCATCAAATTCTGCAATGGCATCATATGTTAAGCAATGTTCGTCCTTTAAAAACTGTCTCAAATATAGATTTGAATATGGTCTGGGACGGGTTATTTCATGCCTTTGACTGGTTAATGACTGTAGTAGGAGTGGCGTTACTTTGGCGCGCTGGAGGTCGTAAAGATGTTCCTTGGTCAAGAAATACCTTTGTCGGATCTTTGTTGATTGGTGCTGGTTTATTTAATTTTTTTGAAGGATTGATTGACCACCAGATTTTGGGTATTCACCATGTCAAACCAGGGGCAAATCAGTTAGTTTGGGATTTGGGGTTTTTACTCTCCGGCTTGCTGATGTTTGTCGTCGGGAGCGTAATGATCAAACATCAAAATAGACATCTTCAACAAAGAATGTAGAGACTGGTTATCTTAGTCTCTACAAGGGTTAGGGAAGAGGCATCTTTAAATTGTCTAATTGTCAACGCACCCTAATATTATTCAACAAATTTGGGTCTGGCTTTGCCATTTGCCTGCAACTGAAATTCTAAAGCTGCCCAATCAGACTGTTCGATTAAGTTAGTTAATTTAGCAAGATTTTGGCGATATTGTGCTAATGAACTCAGCAATGCTTGGCGGTTATACTGTGCCATCATTACTCCTAATTCGGGATTACCACCACCGACACGGCTGGTATCCCGAAAACCTGAACTAGCCAAATTTTGGGCTAATTGCAGCACATGGGTATCAGTTTCACCCATACAAGTAGCAATCAAAGCGGCACTGACCATGACGGGTAGATGGGAAATTAAACTCACTGCCCGATCATGTTCATCTGGCGGGCAATAATAAAGATTAGCCCCAAGCGATCGCACAATTTCTTCTACAATTGCAATTGCTGTCTTTGGTGTTGTCTCATCGGGTGTGAGAACATAAGGTCTACCCACAAATAAATCCCGTTGTGCCGCTTCTATGCCACTCTCTGCCAATCCCGCCATTGGATGACCACCAATGAAATTTGACCACTGAGGAGCGATCGCCTTGACTATAGGTGCTTTCACTGAACCCACATCAGTAATTACCGTACTTACAGGCAAATGGTCAATTAACTGTTGGAATTGGGGAACAATTAGCCCAATAGGTGTACAAATAAAAACTACCTCTGCGGCTGCTAACAAGCTGATGTCAACAGATGCTTCATTTACGCTACCGAGTGCGATCGCTTTTTCACAGGTAGACAAACGGCGACTGACTCCTAAAACATGATGACCAAGCGATCGCAAATCATAACCCAAGGAACCGCCTATCAGTCCCAGTCCCAAAATACCAATTTTCATTTTTAATTTTAACTACGTATTTTCTGCCTACTTTATCAACTATTAAACTTGGTATTATAAAGAGTTTCATTCATGAATGGAGAAAAATATGCAGTCAGAGTCATCAAGTTTCATAGATTTTATCCACAGCTTTCGCTATATAAGTCAATAGTAGAGATATGATTTTGCAGTGTATTAGTCAAAATGATGGAGGAAGCAGATGCGAGCGTTTAATAAAATGATGGGTCGGACTCGCTATGTGGTCTGCCGCTTATTTTTGCACTTAGCCGGGTCTGATGTTGCGCCAATTCTGGGAGTCTTAAATAGTACAGCACGGGAAGCGATCGCAGCTGATGGTGACTTGCATGATTTAGGAGAAGGATTAGTAGAAATTTGTGAAACCCTATTGCGATATGATGAAACCTGGCTTTCTGCATCCAATGAAGGCGAAGTATTCTGGGATGAAGGGGAAGCGGGAGATTACGTTAATGAATTATTTAACGACTCTGGCGAACGCTACGGTGCAGACCTTGACGTTAGTTCCGCTTCTAGTTCAAATGAATCCTTTTCTCTACCTGTAACCCGTAACGTCATTGTCATGTTGACAGTAGCTTACGAAGGCGAAGTTCCGGATTTAGAAACTGACCTCTCTAACATCCCCGCCTTAAAGGATGCTTTAAAAGCTTTAATCAATCTGCACTATAAAGAAAAACTGCGAGCCATTCAGGTACATTTTTCTCCAGCACAATTAGGTGATGAATTGACCAATGATCAGCTGTTGCAATATTACCCCGAATTAATTCCTTTGTAATTTGTTGGGTAGTCTCTACATTACCACTCCCATTAAAGCTTGTTAAGCTGAAAAATAGGACATAGTAAAATGCTCATGACAATATTACGAAAATTTACAGTTGTTTTTTTAGCACTAACTTTGTGTTTAACAACTGTTGCCTGTGGAAGTTCTAACGAAACTGCCTCTCAAAGTAGAAATGTGAGCCGCACCGCTACTCCTACCAAGTTGAGTGATGGTCAATATCAAGTGCAACAAGCGAGTTTTGACGATGGAACTGGGGAATATACACTGTTTTTACTCAACAGTACCCCCCCAACGTTTAAAACCGAAAATTTGCAAATGGCACGGCTAACCGATGAAGAAATTAAGGAGGGAAAAAAGACTCTTTTGAAGGTGGAGAATGGACAACCCGCCTTGTTTATGACCGAAGATTTTAAAATTGAGTACGTCCACAACGTCACCGAAACACAAACCAATCCCCAAACGGGACGACAAGAAACAGTTGTAGTGCGACGGGAAAGTAACTTTTGGGCCCCCTTCGCCGGTGCTGTAGCTGGTAACATTGCAGGTCAGGTGATCGGTAATGCATTATTTAGACCCCAATACTATGTACCACCTGCTTATCAATCAGGAGGAGTCCTCCGTGGCTATGGTGGTTATGGTAATACCTACAATCAAGCGGTTAGTAGCTATCGGACTCGCTACAATGCGCCTCCAGCAGTTGAGCGCAATCGGACAACCTTCCGCACTACAGGAAACATTAGAAGATCATCTCCTGCTAATTCAAGTGTACGCACGACACCCAGAACTAATACAGGTAATCGCCCCACTGGTTCCGGTTTTGGTAGCAGTAACTTAAAACCTTCTAACAGGTCTGGTGCGACTAAACGCAACACTGGCAGTGGTTTTGGTTCTGGTGGACGTTCTTCAAGTAGTCGCAGTCGCTCAGGTGGCAGAAGGCGTTAATAAACCAAAAGTGCTGACTCGGTGTCCGGGCGGGTTTACTAAAGTTTCGACGAACCACAGACTGACTGCTTGAACCCGCCCCTACTCACTCGGCACTCGGTGTTCGGGCGGGTTTACTAAAGTTTCAACGAACCACAGACTGACTGCTTGAACCCGCCCCTACTCACTCGGCACTTATTACAGCTACTACTGGTTGCGGCCAACGTCCGACAGCCTTACCTATTACGCCTAACTCTTGCATTAGGTGATCAAAACGTTCTGGTGTCAGAGATTGTGGTCCATCAGATAAAGCTTTAGCCGGGTTGGGATGAACCTCAATCATTAGAGAATCAGTTCCAGCTGCGATCGCGGCCATAGCCATTGAAGGCACAAATTCAGACCAACCTGTACCATGACTGGGGTCAATCATTATGGGTAGGTGAGTTAATTTTCGTAATACTGGTACTACCGATAAATCCAAAGTATTGCGAGTGTGTTGGCGGTCAAAAGTTCTAATTCCCCGTTCACATAAAATCACATTCGGATTTCCTGCTGCCAAAATATACTCAGCCGCCATCAACCAATCTTCAATTGTGGCAGCCATTCCCCGCTTTAAGAGAATTGGCTTAGGTTGCGCGCCCACTTTTTTTAGCAGGGAGAAGTTTTGCATATTCCTCGCGCCCACCTGGATGACATCAGCCACCTCAGCAATTATATCCAGTTCGGCGGCATCCATTACTTCGGTAATAATTCCCAAACCACTGACTTCCCGCGCCTTTGCTAACAACTCTAAAGCACTCTCGCCGTGACCTTGAAAGGCATAAGGTGAAGTTCGGGGTTTGTATGCGCCACCACGTAAAAACTTAGCTCCGGCGGCTTTAACGCGCAGTGCTGTTGTGACAATCATTTCTTCATTTTCTACTGAGCAAGGGCCAGCAACAACCACTAAAGGATGATGTTCGCCAAAAATCACATCGCCATCGGGAGTATTAACCACGACTTCAGAAGCTTCACCGTGACGAAACTGACGACTAGCTCGTTTGTATGGCAACTCTACCCGCAAGACTTGCTCAATCCACGGGCTGAGTTCCTGAATTTGTAATGGGTCTAAGCTAGCTGTTTCACCGACTAAGCCAATTACTACTTTGTGTTGACCGATAATTTTTTCTGGTGTTAGTCCCCAGCTAATTAGTTCGTCGCTAATGCGGTTAATTTCCATTTCTGGGGAACCGCTTTTCATGACTACAATCATTTTAAATTCCCTGATTAGTTGACTTAAACCTCAAACAAGTAAGAGCCAATTTATCTTGTTAATTTGTATTGAATTTAAATTTAGTTTAAATATTTAATGATGGTAAAACAGAGGGCGCTCAGTTGTTTCCTGGCTAAGTATTAGGTTTAATCAAACATGATCAATTTGTGTTTGGTAATGTTGAAGTTAGAAAATTTCCACTTCAACATTAACTGAAAAATACACCCAATACCGCAGTTATTCTGATATCTGAGCGCCAAGCATCATACGTTTTTTTGCCGAGTTTCGCGCCAAACTTCCACCATTCGACCCCAATTGGTACTAAATTCACCCAAACCCAATAGACTTCCGGCTCTTTCTTCGTCCCATGAGGCTGAGAGAACACCATAAGTTATCCCCAAAACTCCTATACCAAATAATCCCATATTCACCAATAACACGGCAATGGGAGGCAATTGGATCTCGGAGTATATAGCCAGTAAATAGCTGACTACTAAGGTTGTAATACCCAAAGCTGTTGGTACACCACAGAATCCCGCCACCCGCCGGATCATTCTTTGGCTCACAACTTGGGGAATAGCCCTCTCTTCTTTACTGAAAGGTGGCTGTTTAATAGACTTTTTTTCCGAGGTCTTGGGCTGTGCTGGTGGTTTGCTTACAGCTTTCGGGGGTTTTTGGCGCTTTGTTTTTGGTTCAAAAGGTAAGCCATCGCGCTCAGATTCTTCAGCAGACATAAGCGATAGTTCCTATCCACGAATACCCAGACGAGCAATCAGACCTTGATATTTTTCCCGACTGCCTTTCTGAATATAGGCAAGAAGACTCTTGCGTTGTCCAATCATCTTCAACAAACCCCGGCGGGAAGAATGGTCTTTTTTATTGGCTTGGAGATGTAAGCTAAGACGACTAATGCGGTCAGTCAGCATGGCTACTTGAACTTCGGCAGATCCAGTATCGGTTTCGTGAACTTGATAGTTCGACATTATTTCTTGTTTGCGCTGTTGCGTCAGAGCCATAATCGATTCACTTTCTATTTATTTTAAATTTATGCAGCAGTCTCCTATGATATCACAGGCCTCAATTTGCTGGTATGACTCACCAATGAGTATTGTTACTATAGGGAAAAAATCACGAAAAATTAGATGTTTGTGGAGCTAACAGGGATGGCGACATTTGGCACAGACTTTTGATTCAATATAGGCTGACGGGTCTTGAGGTCAAATTTATAGCCATTTGGTAGTATGTGGAGCTTTGCGCCAAAAATCGCCAACGGCTCATCTTTTAAGATTTCGCCCATATTGTTATATGTCGCTTCCGATTCATCAATAATTGTGACTGAGCCTTCTCCAATAACTTCAAGTTGATGATCAGTCACTACCATTGCGGTATTCTCATCAATACCAAATCCTAATCCAGCAGGTTCTTGGACTAAAGCAGAAAGTAAGCGTCCTAAGCGTCCGCGCTGGGAAAAATGCTGGTCAATGACTACACCTGGGAGAAAACCCAGACCCGGCCCCATAGCCACAATTTCCATGCGCGGATGGGTTTGAGCATCGCCTTCTACAATCATGGTATCAGGCATGACTGCGGCTCCGGCGCTTGTACCCGCCACAACCATACCTTCAGAGAAGCGTTGATGAATTGCTGTATCTATTTCAGTATCTTTGAGGATGCTGGTGATGCGAGCCTGGTCTCCGCCTGTAAAAAATATACCAGTTGCTTGAGCGATCGCTTCCAACGATGTGGATGAAGACGCGTCCTCACGACTTTCTGTATCAACTATGCGAACCGCTTCAGCGCCTAGACGCTCAAATACTCTAATATAATCTTCTCCTACATCCCTTGGTAGTTCTGCCGCAGCAGTCATAATTACAATTTTAGCTTTGATACCCCCAGCCCGGCGGACAAATTCCCGGAGAACGTGGGAATCTCCGTCTCTGTCTTCAGCGCCGCCAATAATTACTAATTGGCGTTTAGTTGTACTGTCCGTCATGATCACTCCTGATATAAATTAATGAATTAATTTTAAGAAACCATGACAATTATAGCGATAAAATCATTCGACTGATAGATTACGAAAAAACTAGTAAGACTAAAAGCTAAATAAATAATTAGTTACTATGAATTAGACCTCATAATTTAATAGCCTCTAGAGATATCTCTAGAGGCGTTGTTTGTTATTTGACAATAGGGGATTTTAAATTAATTCTCCTATGATCAAAGATGGTTTATCATTGAAACGAAGTTAATTGTCTAGAATTACCAGTTGCCACATCTACAATTTTTCGTACTCGATTAGGCTAATGACCATTGGATCTTTAAAGTCATAGCTATAATTTAAAAAATTAGCTAACTTGGCTTCTATACAACAAGTTAATTAGAAAAAACCGAGCTTGTTCTAGTGGGATATGCCTGGGCTTACCCTGGTAAACAATTTGATACTCATTCACGTCTGACCCATCTCCGTGACCAGAAATTAGCTTGCGGTGAAAAGCTTCATCAGCAAGTTCACGCACTTCATCTCTGAGAGCAGCTTGTGTACTGTTCATTGGTTGCTGTCTCCTCGAAATCTATTTTAGACATCGACCAAATGCAAATCAGGTTGATCCATAACCTTGCTAGAGAAAATTCATAAATTGCCCTTTTTCACAAGATTTCTTAACAGACTATATAAATTCTGGTAATCAATTTCATCTTTCAAAAGTTATATATTTGAGGCTTTTTACTATTGGATGACTAACATTTTTTTTCTTACATCAGTTTTTATGTATTTGAAACACATCTGTCGTAGGGGCGCAAGACCTTGCGCCCCTACCGTGTGGTATATTTACCTGAAAATACCTGTAAGGAGTCATGGGGATTGAATTATGGTATGGTTGGAAATGCGTAGTAATAAATGTGTAATAAGTAAAGATAATATTATCTAATGTGAAAAATCTAAATAATTGCCAAATAATCATTTAAACTCGACTACAATCCATAAATCTAACTAATCAATAAATTAAATTACCGATTCAGGGTGTTTAGCTGAAGGTGTATTATCAATGATTCAACAGAAAAGCAACGGATTAGTCCGCATTAATGCTAGAAAAACTGATATATTCGATATTTTTAACTTCAAGCATTACCTGGGGCCTAACCCCTATCTGGATACAGGGGCGCTAGTATTTGACTTTGCGCTCATTGAGTCTAGACAGCCGCTACCCATTGCAGATTATATCTCTAGGATAGGCGATCGCTATCCGCATCTGAACCAAGAAACATACGAAACCCACGCCCACCTGTTTGCCAAAGTTGCCTCAGAAGTAAGTAAGCTAGACATGGGTCTACACCTCAACCGTTGGAGTGTCAAACCTGATGCAGATTATGCGTGCATTAGTATCCAATCCTTGCATGAACGCACCACTAGAGCAGTGGTTTACCTTGTCTGGGATTGGTTTGAAGCCATCAACCAAGACAAAAAATTCTTCCTTGATGACGAACTGCTAACCCTTCAGAAACGATTTCGCGAATCTGTCTACGGTGGCCCCACAGTTTACGCCCTATTGCGAACAGCTTATGCAAAAGGCATTCCCACCACTTATCTGTGGTCAGAAGCACTCATGCAATATGGCTATGGCAAAAAACAAGTTCGTGGAATAGCTACAACCTTTGATTGCGATAGTCATATAGATTCCGATTTCACCACCCGCAAAGATGAATGCAAGATATTTATGCAAACATTGGGTTTACCAGTACCAGAAGGTGATATTGTTTTTTCCGAAAAAGAAGCCTTAGCAATAGCAAAAGAAATTCGTTACCCAGTAGCAGTGAAACCTGTAGTTGGTCATAAAGGCATTGGCGTTACAGCTGGTGTACAAGATGCCAAAGAATTAGTATCTGCTTACAATAGGGCATTATTAGCAATTCCCGAAGACCAGCCAACGCGCATAATTGTCGAAAAAAGCATTTCGGGAACCGACTTCCGCTTATTGTGTGTGAATGGTAAATTTGTCGCGGCCACGGAACGCCGTCCCGCATCAGTTAAAGGAGATGGTTACTCAACCATTGCAGAGTTAATTCGAGAAGAAAATCGCCAACCAGCACGTTTAGATACACCCACCTCGGCGATGTCTAAAATTCAGTGTGATGAAGCGATGGAAATCTATCTAGACGAACAAGGTTATAGCTTAGATAGTGTCATCAAAAAAGGACGTACTGTTGATCTTCGCAAAGTTGCCAATCTTTCCGCAGGAGGCGTGAGCATTGATGCTACATCCACAATTCATGATGATAATATTATCTTAGCCCAAGACATTGCCCAACACTTTCGGCTAACTTGTCTGGGTATTGATGTCATTGCTGAAAACTTATCAGAATCTTGGAAGACCAGTAGTAACTTCGCAATTCTGGAAATCAACGCCGCACCGGGAATTTTGATGCATCTTAATCCTGCTGTTGGCGAAAGTGTTGATGTCCCTTCCCGGATATTAGAAACCTTTTTTGAATCTGGTGTAAATTCCAGGATACCAATTATCACCTTTAATAAAATTTCCATTGAGGAATTGCAAGAAACAATTGACCATATTCTTTCGCAACATCCTGATTGGACAATAGGTGCTGTTTGCCATGATGCAGTCTTTATAAATCGGTCACAAAAAGCATTACGCTACGATTACAATAGTAACGTCCAAACTTTACTGCGTAATCCCAAACTTGATTTATTAATTACCGAGTATGAAGAATCGATTTTAGAAGAAGAGGGGATGTTTTACCAGGGGAGTAACATGGTAGTTTTAAATAATCCCACAGAAACAGAGATGATATTAGCACGGGATATCTTCGATGATTCTACGGTGGTGATTAAGAAAGAAAACGACATTTCTATCCGTCGTCGTGGGTTAATTGAGGACTACACCTTGGGAGAAAATGAACCATTTACTCAGGTATATTTCAAGGAACTTGGGACAATTTAAGTCAAGTTTTGGGCGAATATAATAGGGACAGGGATAATGATGGGTTGCGGACTATCGTCCTAACCCACTCTACTGGCGTGACAAGGCTAAAACAGTTGATTAGAAGTAGGTTGGGTTAAGCGCCGCGCAACCCAACGCTGCCAATGATGTTGCAATACGGTTCGGTTTCAAGAATGGAATGTAATAATCAACCTTTTGGCATTCTCAAAATTGGGCGACTGGCTATCGCTTCAATACTTTAAAAAGAACAGTATTCTTAAGTAAACTGAAGTTTTGGGGTTTATACTGGCTTATCCGGTTATATAAGTTATGATTCGGATAGTTTAGGGGTAAATCGAATGTCTGAAGAAATAGAACAAATACTAGAAGAAAGACGAGCAAAAAATAACCTATCGCATCAACAGGTAACACTAGAGTTTTATAAGTTGTTGATAGAAAACGATGTCAAAGCTGGTGCATATCTAGCTGACCCCGATAAAATGATACAAGCTTGGCAGGTCGCTAACTTCTTTTTGAGCAACTACGCCAAAATGGAAGTATCGGAGGTGTACGGTTACGACGTGTCTGATGCATTTGAAGAATAGCTTAAAGTTCTGGTAGAACCCCAGTAGCAACTAAGCACGGCTGGGTTTTATATCTATGGTTGCAATAAAAGCCCCTGAGAACCATTACAGCGTTCAGGGGTTTATTTCTAACTAAATCAGCAGTAAAGGGACTGCCGTATCCTTATTTAATCAACCTGCGATTTGTCTTCTTTTGTGCTATCATTAGTATGATCAAGTGCTAAGGGTTTTACTGGATCATCTGCTATAGTTGGGACTTGGCAGTTTCTCTTGTCCATTAAAAGCTCATTGACAGAATCAGACATCTTGATGTGGACAAAACCGCCACACTCACTTTTTGTGACCCCATGCCCCAAAAACAACAGTGAAGTTACGGTTGCCAAAACTCCACATTGTTTGATAACCTTAAGTAAGCTAGGTTTGGGTTTGTTAACCATATAAGCCTTGTCCTTGTATTCAAAAGTTTACACAGAAGAAACTTCAAGCTCTAGAACAGCTTGAAAAAGAAAATAGGAAACAATAAGACCCTAGCTCGTAACTGGGGTTTTGTTTTTGTTCTCTTATCGTCTAAATATAACGCATTCAAAATATTGCTGTCAAGAAAATCACAAAAATATTTAACACGGTAACTACTAAGCCCACCATGTTTTTATTTTTGCTTGAGAATATTCTTAGCTACCTTTCTGCGCTTAAGAATATTTTCAGCTATTATCTTGTTCATGAATATAATATAGTACCAGTGCTATAACCTAAACAACAGTTATTATACTGAATAAAAAATTTTTGAGTAAGTATATTTTATAACCTAGCTTTGTGTTATTTAATAAAAACAACCATACCATACTTTATTCAAATCCCTTGGTAGTCTATATTTGCGCTAATGCTTGAATATAAAATACATAATCTACTGATGTTCATGTTAAGTAATGTAACAAACAAAAACCCACTAAAACTTACTAAAAAACCCACTAAAACTTACTAAAGCCCTATTTTAGTATGTCTGTGTGCTAAGGATTCACAAGCTTTCAGCATTCGTTTTCAGCGTCGTACACCTTTCATAAATAAACTGCACTGAAGCCGTCATTCATGCCTACCTGACAGTCATTGATTCACAAACTAGCTAGACAGGGCAAGTATTTCAACCATTTTAGACTTCCATAAAATCCGTAAGACACGCGCTGGTTTTGTGTAGCTCCAGGGGTAAGAAAAAACCCCAGTGTTTACCAGACACTAGGGGATACTACAAAGAAAACAAACCTACAGGATAAAAATACTTCTATAACACTATGGTTATTTAGTCATTCTAGGGATACCAAGGCTACTTGATGATGTTACTTGCTGCATCTAGTGTCTTGTGGGAATAGTGAACCTGTAAAAATGTTTTGGCTGCTCCTATCTCTTTTAAGGAAAATGATAAAGCAGGTGAAACATTTTCCTGCCAACCATCTCTATTGAGTCCCCAGGATGCCAAAAGATTCTTAAGGACTACGGTAGCTATAGTAAGCTACAGTGCGCTACTGTAATATAGTAAGCAACCAAGGGACACAAAATGCCTAGTAAACAAAAGACTTACAGTATACGCATCAGCCCTGAAGACCTTGAACTGGCAAAGGCTCGACATCTCGAATACTGCCAACTATTAGGTAAAGTAATTTCCTTTAACGAGTATGTGGTTACTCGGATAACCTCAGACCCCCTTGCACATAGCTAATGGATGTCCTAAGCTTAGGACACACTTAGGACAGTCTAGGGTGCTTTAGGGCGACAAATCATAACCAGAATCATAGTCAAAAAAGCAATCAGGGAAACAGATAGTTAATCGCTAAGTTGATTGAATAGGCTGAAAACCTTGCTTTAGCGTTGTTTATTGGTTCAAATAAATAAGCCCGTGACGAGGATTGAACTCGTGACCTCACCCTTACCAAGGGTGTGCTCTACCACTGAGCCACACGGGCGAAAAAAGAAACTTGAGTGTTTGAGTTATGAGCTATAAAGCTGTGAATATACCAATCACTTAGCTATTATAGCTCACGACTTAAAAAGTGGTGGGCCGGGCTGGATTTGAACCAGCGTAGGCGCTAGCCAACGGATTTACAGTCCGTCTCCATTAACCACTCGGACACCGACCCATTTCGTCTCACGATTACTAACGTTAGCACCAAGTTTTAGAAATTGCAAGGGTTTTCTCAAAAAGATTTTAGAACCGATTTATTTGACCGCTACTAACTCAGCAATTCTCCGGTTTCTTGCAGGGAGTGTAAGCGGCGGTAAATGCCCTCTTGACGCAAAAGTTCATCGTGGCTACCCACTTCGGCAATCTTCCCTTGATCCAGAACCACTATTTTATCGGCTTCCCGGACTGTACTCAGACGGTGGGCAATGACAATTGTGGTACAAGTCCCCTGAATTGAGTGCATGGCTAATTGAATAGCACGCTCAGACTCATAGTCTAAGCTGGAGGTAGCTTCGTCAAAAATCAGCACATCTGGTTCCACTAGCAAAGCCCTGGCAATTCCTAAACGCTGTCTTTGTCCTCCTGATAACCTCACACCACGTTCCCCCACAACAGTGTAATAACCTTGAGGTAAGTGTTCCATCACTTCATCAACCCTGGCAATCCTACAGGCTTCCTTGACCTGTTCCAGAGTCGCATTTGGTCTGCCGTAAGTGAGGTTATCTAATATCGTCCCGTTGAAAACGTCCACTTCTTGGTGAACGATCGCCAGCCTGCGCCTATACTTACCTACATCCAAGGTGCGAATATCTTGACCATCAATAGAAATCTGACCTTCTTGAGGTTCAAAATACCGCAGTAGTAATTTTACTAAAGTAGACTTCCCAGAACCGGAACGCCCAACTAACGCCACTGTTTGATATGGTGAAATCAACAAGTTAATATTTTGTAAAACTTGTCGGCTGTCATCATATCCAAAACTAACGTTTGATAACTCAATTTTGCCTGTGAATTTATAAGGTGATTCAGCTTGATTACTCTCCTCTAAAAGACTAACTGAATCAGATGCAATTGGTGCTTGCAAAAATTCGTGGAATCGTAACATGGAAGAATAGCGACGGGCGAAAACTTCTGCCAATGTGCTAATAGGTTCTAATTCAGCGTAAGCCATACTAGAAAGAGTTAAAGTCATGACAAAGTGACCAAGAGTAATTCTCCCATCTACTGTTGCGGCTAAGGTTAAACCCAAGATGACAAAGACGCAAAACTGAATTACAGCCTTTTGCAAAGTCACCAATCTGACATAACCTTGATGAATCCGATAATCAACAACCGTTAATTCCCGATCTAAACGTTGCTTTTGTCGCTTCAATTCCTGGGATTCTGTGGCAAATGCTTTGACTGTTTTGATATTAGTAATCAATTCTGAAGTGCGGCTTTCTGTACCTTCCATATATTTATCCAGACGACTTTCGTGGCTAATTATCCGCCGCAAAGTTTTTAAACTAAAGGCGAGGATAAATACAAAAGAAATCAGATATAAAACCGCAATTCGCCATTCAATCAAGAGGATAAATACGAAAATTCCTAACACACGGAACAGTTTAGGAATTAACTGTCCAGCAATTTCAGGATAAGTCCAAGTATGGTTAGCCAGTCCTCTGGCTACTCGCCCAGAAATGCGTCCGGGGTTATTTTCATCATAAAATTCCAGGGGGAGAGTGAGAATTTTGGCTATGGCTGCTTGGGTTTGATCTCGACGCGCCCTTAAAGGGATATCCCAGTGAAACCACACGGTAAGCCAAGGCTGTGTGGGCGCTTTGACTACGGTGACTAAAAAAATTAAACCCAGTAACACACCTAATGATAGAGTTTGATTAACTGGATAATTGATGAGTTTTGAAATACTGGCGATCGCACTTTGCAATGGTCTATCCAATGGTTGATTAGATAAAACATTTAAAATCTGCCCAATCCCATAAGGAACAACCAAATCAATAATTTCGTAAACGCTCGATGCAGCAATAGTTAAAACACTCAGCTTCCAGTCAGAATGAAAGTAGTTAAGAATATCTCGAAATTTGGCCATGATGCACACCGTCCCAGAGCGCAAACTTAGCTGGAAATAATTATACTACACTTGTAATACATTATAGTCAAGTGTGGTTTTGAGAAATCAATCTAAAGGAGTGGGTGAAAATTCCAGACGATAGCGATAAAGGGCGACTGGACGAGAAGCTGCGGTAAAGTAATCTGGATCTTGGGGTGAAAGATAAACAGCAGTTACTTGATCTGCTAAAATTGCTGGATTAGATTTAGCGAGTTTATTGTATGCGGTGGTCGATTCTACTGCATTGAAATAGGGACGCGAACCGCCTTTAAATAGTTGTTGAAATACTTCTGAGGTGATGAAGTTATTATTTGAACTAGTTTCAATAGCTCGTCCAGTTACAATAGAGATTAATTGGCGATTCCTACGGAGCGCTTCGCTATCGCCACGCAAAAGGGTAATTTGCCGATTAGGTGAATCTGGATCTACCTTAGTTGATAATACGGCTTCATCACCTAAATAAGCTCTGGCTAAATTCAAACTATTAAAAGCTCTGTCTGCGACTAAAATTGATGATCTGTCTATTTTTGGAATGAGTTTTAAGCCAGTTATTGGGGGTTTTTGTGGAATAAACCGCACTAAAAAACTCACAGGCTGATTCAATTGTTGGCGATTCGATTCAAATCCAGGGGTGACGATATCCGGTGCTAAAGGTGCAACTAAATCGACTAATGTACTTGTAACTTCCCATGAACCAGCAAACCAGTCAGGATAAACTAAATCGCCTTCAGCACGTTGCACTGAAGTGAGTTGTTCCCACTGGGGAAAATTTGCTAAACGTTGAGATAATTCTCCGGCTTTTGCTGTTCCACTCCATCCCAGTAGGTAGAAAATAATTAAGCTAAAAGTCCAAATTGCCTTCATCATCGTTATTGTTTAGGTAAGAATAATTAAACGCCGATAATATTAAGATGTTTGATTTTTTGATGAAGTAATCACTGGTGATTAGATATAAGAAGTGTAGAGTATATTGTAGGTGTAACTTAATTTCAAAATACAAGGTGGGTTACGCTGTCGCTTTAGCACAGCCATGCCCCTTGGGCTATACCCACCCAACTGAATTGACAAGCCTAAAATAGTGCATTAGACGTAGGTTGGGTTAAGCGCAGCGCAGCCCAACGCTGCCAATAATGATGTTGGGTTTCCTTACGTCAACCCAACCTACAATTTTTGCATCATTTTAAGCTGGCCACGCCACTACGTTTAAGTTATATTTCTTCGTAAGAATTTTATAAAGTTTCAATGGGTACGGGTTGCCAAACTTCCCCATATTGTTGTCGTAAACTTTCCCAGGCTTCCACTTGTCCGGGTTCATATTCTCCTGGTTTACCCCATTGCAAAAATAAGCTTAAAGCAACTTCTTGTTGTTCATCTAAAAACCGAATTGCATAGGTGGTAAAATTACCTCGTTTCGCTTCACCAGTTTCAAATTTCACTTGAGTAATTTTATCCATATTAAAGTGAAACTCAAAGCCTTCGGTGTGCATATTTGCATATTTACCTTTGAGCAATTCGGCATAAAATAGCTTTTCTATTTTGCCGCGAGCTTCTAATACAGCAGCGCTGCTAGTCACAATAATGCGTAAAGTTCCTAAGTTTTCACAAGCTTCTAAAAAGTCTTTCAAATTTGGATTCATAATCAGCGATTAGTGATAGTATTTTACGATTAGTCAAGGTGTGGGAAAATTTCAGAAACCGCAGATAACTTTGTATTTTATCTTTCGTATCTTTCGTAAGCGGCGACAATGCGCTGCACTAGGGCATGGCGAACAACATCTTTTTGTGTGAATTCGCAAAAACCAATGCCTTCCACATTCTTAAGAACTTGTAAGGCTACCGCTAGTCCTGATTTTTGGCTGAGGGGTAAATCAGTTTGTGTGGTATCACCTGTAATTACCATTCGAGAACGGAAACCCAGACGAGTTAACACCATTTTCATCTGGGCGGGTGTAGTATTTTGGGCTTCATCAACAATCACAAAAGCATGATTGAGGGTGCGTCCTCGCATATAAGCAAGTGGGGCTACTTCGATGACACCCCGTTCCATTAAACTGGGAACTTTTTCGGGATCAATAAATTCATAGATAGCATCGTAAAGTGGGCGGAGATAGGGATTAACTTTCTGCTGTAAATCTCCAGGCAGAAAGCCCAGTTTTTCCCCAGCTTCTACAGCCGGACGGGTTAAAATCAGCTTTTCCACTTGGTTATTCAAGAGTGCTTGCACAGCAACGACAACAGCAAGATAAGTTTTACCTGTTCCAGCCGGCCCAATGCAGAATGTTAGGTCACGCCTACGGATATCCTTAATGTATTCTTTTTGGCGAAAAGTTTTAGCACGGATTTCTTCACCGCGACGAGTTTTAGCTAGGACATCTCGCTGTAATTCCTGAAGTTCGTCTTGGCGATCGCTATCCAGAGCTTGGCGGGCTGTTAAAATGTCGGCACTGGAGAGAGTATTGCCCTTCATCCAGATGGCTTCAAGCGATCGCACTAATTGAGTAGCCAGATCAATTTGCGCTTCTGTACCACCAATGTGTAATTCTTGCCCACGCAACACCAAGGTAGCTCCGGTTTGTCGGGATAAGAGTTTCAGATTTTCTTCTCTATCACCGGCGAGAGCGATCGCACTGGGAATATTAGGCAGCTGAATTATTAAAGCATCTGCCATAAGTATTTATTGTTTAATTTTTCAAGTGCAGTTTTTGACAACAAAATTGATACTATTTTAAAATTTTCACAACTGACTGAAATATCTGAGCGGCGGTGGTTACTTCCGCCCAGACTTTCTTTTAGTTAATTAACGAGTTCGGGGTTTAACAACAGGTCTGGGTATATTTACAGTTTTGTCTCGCGGTTTAATTTCTGGCGATGGCGCTCCGCGCATTGCTGAAGGCGATCGCTCTTGCTGATCGTCGTCAGAAGACATTCCCTCTCGTCCCAAACCATTACTGCCGTACATATCCAGGTATACTGATTCTCCGGCAAATTCTGCTGCTGCGGCAATTACCGTTCTAATTGCCTGAATATTGCGACCCCCTCGACCAAACACTTTCCCCTTATCTTGGCTTTCAAAGGCGATGCGAATCCAAACCCGTTTGAGAGTCTGAGAAATTTCACAATCAATACTTAAAGTCTCTGGAGATTCTAAAAATGGCTGCATCAAAAACTTAACTAGCCCAACATAGTCGGGACTAGCTTGTGAGGATATTATTCCGGCGTTAGGATGCGGTTGTGGCACTGACCTGTTCAAAAACATTGGCTTTTACTAAAATGCTACGGACGGTCTCGGTGGGTTGAGCGCCTTGTTGTAGTCGCTTGACGATACCGGGAACATCTAGTCGCACTTCATCAGTTCGGGGGTTATAGAATCCCAGTTCTTCTAGGGGACGGCCATCGCGGCGAGCAAGGCTATTGATAGCAATAATGCGGTAACTTGGTTCCCGTTTTTTGCCGAATCGCTTCAAGCGCAATTTAATCATGGTCGAGGACTGATTCTCCTACTTGTTTGTACCCAAATGACAATTTTAGCACTTGCCTAGCCTTGGCTGCTATGAATCAGTTAACAGTTAACAGTTAACAAACTCTAGAGAGTGCCGAAGCCCTTCTTCTTTTTATCTTTGTTCTTTTTCTTTTTCGTGCTAGCAGCCGTATTATAACCCCGCCAGCCAGGGGCAGAGGGACGATTACCATCACCGCCAAAAGGATTACCCATACCGCCGCCGCCAAACATTCCTGGCATTCCCGCCGGCATTTGACCTTGACCCATTTGCTGCATGAGAGTTCGCATTTTTTGGAAATCAGCTACTAATTTACTCACATCTGGCTCTCTGTAACCAGAACCCTTAGCAATCCGCCGCCGCCGACTAGGAGAACTTGCCAATAAATCGGGGTCTTGGCGTTCTAGGCGAGTCATGGAGTTAATCATGGATTCGCAACGCTTGAGTTGGGTTTCGCCCTGCTTGAGTTGGTCATCTGAAATCTTGTTCATTCCGGGAATCAATTTCATGATGCCTCCCAGTGAACCCATATTTTTCAGCATCCGCAGTTGTTTGACAAAATCATTAAAGTCAAACTTTGCTGACAGGATTTTATCCTGCATTTTCTCAGCATCGGCTAGATCAAATTCTTCCTGAGCTTTTTCCACCAGGGAAAGAACATCACCCATACCCAAAATTCGGGAGGCCATGCGCTCAGGATAAAAAGGTTGTAGTGCTTCGACTTTTTCGCCTACACCCACAAACTTAATCGGCGCTCCTGAAATCTGTCGGACTGACAGCGCCGCACCACCACGGGTATCCCCATCTAATTTGGTCAGAATCGCCCCGGTAATGCCGATTTTGTCGTGAAAGGTGCGAGTCAGATTTGCTGCCTCTTGCCCAGTCATAGAGTCTACAACTAGCAAGGTTTCATGAGGTTGGACAGTAGCTTTAATCCGGGCTAATTCCCCCATCATGTCTTCGTCAATTTGCAGACGACCAGCCGTGTCAATAATTACTGTATTAAAACCTTCGGCTTTGGCACGTTCTACACCTTGACGGGCAATTTCTACAGGGTCGGCATCGCTGCCCAATTCAAAAACCGGAACGTCGATTTGTTTACCTAAAGTTAGCAATTGGTCAATAGCTGCGGGGCGATATACGTCTGTCGCTACCAACAAACAACTACGATCTAATTTTCTTAAATGTAAGGCTAATTTAGCTGTAGCTGTGGTTTTACCAGTACCTTGCAACCCAGCCATCAAAACGATTGTGGGCTTTTCTTCGGTTTCCGCCAGGGGAACATTCTCCGCCCCCATCACCCGCACCAATTCATCGTGAACAATTTTGATGAACTGTTGGTCAGGTCGCACACCAGCCACGACATCAGCACCTTGGGCTTTTGTTTCGACTTCGCTGATAAAATCTTTAACTACCTGGAGATTGACATCGGCTTCCAATAAGGCGCGGCGCACTTCCCGCAAAGCGTCTTGAATATTGGATTGAGATATTTTGTCCTGTCCCCGTAGTTTCTTCCAGGCACTTTCTAAACGGTCAGATAAAGCATCAAACATAATGTAATTACAGGTAATTCGCCAATGAGTCAGCCTGAACCGCCCAGGTTAAATGTTTTTTGGGCGATTCAGAAGTTTCGGTAAAATTTTAACGTGCTATTTACAGCTTAATAGTTTTCAACGCGAGTTGAGCAACCAGATACCACGGATAACTCAAAGTATGGTGAGGTTAATTGGTAGAGGTTTGACTTTTAGCGATCACCTTGTCCGTGATCAGTTGGGTTATGTGCTAATTATGACTCGTAAACAAGGGTTAAAAGAACTTAGCTATAGTTGCACTTCATATATTGGAACCTCACCCCCAACCCCTCTCCTTCTCCCAAAGGGAGACGCTGCGCGAAAGTAAGGAGAGGGGAGATAAAGCACATTAGATTTCCATGAGCATTTCCATTGTGGTTAACCGAAAACCACAGGATTTAAATAACTGTCGCGCGCTTTCATTAGCTGCTACTGTATCTAATCGAATTTGCTTAATTCCCATTTGTTGGAATCGTTCAACACTCATGTTTATTATCTGTGGTGCAATACCTTTTCTGCGATATTCAGGTTCCACCCAGATATCATGAATAAAGGCAAATTCCTGTAAACTATAAATTGGTAGTTCTGGCTCTACTGTTGCTGCTAAAAATGCTACCAGCTTTTCTTGATCTTCAGCTACCAAAAATACGCTGCGCTCTTTATGCGGTAGTCGGGTTAACCATTTTTCATATTGCTGTTCTGGATGCGATCGCAAACCATATTTAGCAGCATCCCAAGACTCATGTAAAGCACAAGTTTTGGCTAACATTGGTAAAACTGCGGGGACATCATCTATTGTCGCAGAGCGGATCAGCATCGGCTTGATTATCTATGCTTGAAAATTGAATTTTTGCGAATTTCTGCCAGCGTTGCATCTGCCAAAAGAAGTTTCCTAATTACAAAATAATTTAACCAAATATCCCAACCTCACCCCCAACCCCTCTCTTTCGTCTTTATACTTATACTTTCGTTGAGATTGGCAATAGGCTCGTCAAACTGTGAGAAAATGTAACTTTATGCCAAATTTTGGATTAAAGTCAATTTTATGAAAAAGAACTACGTTTTACTGACTTTAGCTTTATTGACTTGCGCTGCTGCACCTCAAAAAGCTTTAGCAGATGAGGTTTGGACAACGGAAGAATATAATGTGGTCTATCAAGAGGATCGCAATAAAACTGCTGTGTGGCGCTATGGTCGCGATGGAGTTATCTTCATTGATGGTTTAGCAGGAGTGTTCACAGACAGAGGTTCATATAGTGGCTATTGGGTACAAAACTCTTCATCGGTACGTTGTGATACCTATAGAGAAGGGGCTGATGGTAAACCTACTTATCATTGGGGTAAATTTGAAATAAGTTTCATTGATCCAAATTTCCCCTCTCGTTGGCAAGCTGATATTAGTCTTTGCGATCGCAATCCTGTAATGACTTTAAACGGTACACCTGTGACAAAATAATCATTTGCTTATTTTAGGCTTGTTTCAATGGCGATCGCCTGACTAGGTAAAGCATCTGTCAAAACTTCCCTGCCTGATTCTGTAACTAAAACATCATCTTCTATCCGTATTCCCCGCACATCGGCAAATTCAGCTAAACGCTGCCAATTGACGACATTTTCATATTTTGAGCGCACATTAACATCATTTAAAATTGCTGGTACTTGATAAAATCCCGGTTCAATTGTGACTAACATTCCTGGGCGTAAAGGACGATTTAAACGCAGGTAGCCCAAGCCAAAGCGATCGCTTCTGGTTCTTGCCTCTTCATACCCAGCTAAATCCCCCAAATCTTCCATATCATGCACATCTAAACCCAATAAATGACCAATTCCATGAGGAAAAAACAGCGCATGGGCATCCATCTCAACTAAATCTTGGGGATTTCCTTGTAAAATGCCTAAATCTACCAAACCTTCAGCGATGACTGTAGCGGCTAATAAATGAATGTCTCCATACTCCACACCTGGGCTGATTTTGGCAATGCAAGCATCATGAGCCGCCAGTACTACATTATAAATATCTCTTTGGGTAGATGAAAACTTACCAGATACAGGCCAAGTCCGGGTAACATCACCAGCCCAACCCATTGCGGTTTCCGCACCAACATCAGCCAGAATTAAATCACCTGGTTGCAGTGAATGGTGATAATGTTCGTTATGCAAAACTTCGCCGTGAACGGTGACAATACTGTTGTAAGAAGTGGTCATATTTTCACCAATAATCACCGCTTCCATCGCCGCCCGCACTTCTGCTTCTCGTTGGGCTTTTGGTGTCGCTGCTATCCCGGCTTTATGCGCCGCAACAGTGACAGCCGCAGCTTTTCGCAATTCAACTAATGCGCCTGCATCATGGGTAAGACGGAGCGAAATTATGGCTTTGGCTAATTCTAAATCAATTCCCTGGGGCGGTTGTTGTGGTAATACCCACCTACTTAATAACTGTGTTTGCTGTGTCCAAGTAGCTGCATTCTGGACGGGAATTGTGGCTACACCTTCTAGATATGATTCTAATTCTGCCATTGGTCGAGCGGTATCAGCGCCTATTTGCTCGGCTATTTGCTCACGGGTGGGCATTTCTCCATGCCATAGGGCGCTGCTGGGTGTGGGATTATCTATGAATAGTTCTAGTTTGCCTGCTTCTAGGCGAATGGCGGCGTTTGGTAATGGTAAGCCGGCGAAGTAGAGGAAATGGCTACTGGCGCGAAATGGGTAAGTGTTGGCGGGGAAGTTGCGGGGGTTGGTGTTTCCTGACCACAGAATTGCGGGAAAGTTAATTAGGGTGGCTAGTTTTTGTCGGCGGTGGTGTAAGGTTTGTTTGAGCATGATTTAACGCAGAGGGGCGCGGAGGTAAGCGCAAAGGTTCGCGGAGTGGTTATTTTATTTTAGGTGAGTTATGGGATTGGTGATTTTTCAGGTTGATGCTTTTACAAATAGGTGTTTTGCGGGGAATCCGGCGGCTGTTTGTGTTTTGTCTGAGTGTCGGGATGATGCTTGGATGCAGAATGTGGCTCAGGAGATGAATTTGTCGGAAACGGCTTTTTTGCTGCGACAGGATGATGGTTTTAGTTTGCGTTGGTTTACTCCGACTGTGGAAGTTCCTCTGTGTGGTCACGCAACTTTGGCTAGCGCTCATGTTCTTTGGTCTGACGGGTATTTGTTACCGGATGAGGTGGCGCGTTTTTATACTAAAAGTGGTGTTTTGATTGCTGAATGTTTGGGTGAGTGGATTTCGTTAGATTTTCCGGTAAATTTATCTCAGGAAACAGTCGCACCTGCGGAATTAAGCGAGGCTTTGGGTGTTGGTTGTAAGTCTGTGGTGCAAAATTCTCTGGGGTATTTAGTCGAGGTGGAGTCTGAGGATTTGGTACGACAAATGCAGCCGAATTTTCAGCTATTGAAAACTTTGTCCATACCTGATGTGATTGTGACTAGCCAAACTCACGCCGATTCTGAATATGATTTCGTTTCTCGGTTTTTTGCACCGGGATTAGGTATAGATGAAGACCCTGTAACCGGGGCGGCTCATTGCTGTTTAGCGGCTTTCTGGCGCGATCGCCTGTATAAAGATGAGTTTTTGGCTTTTCAGGCCTCCCGGCGCGGTGGAGTGGTGAAGGTGCGCTATTCAGGAGGCGATCGCGTGTTGCTCTCAGGACAAGCAGTAACTGTAATGCGGGGTGAATTATTTACGTGACATACTCCGCGTACCTCTGCGCTAACCTCCGCGCCCCTCTGCGTTAAAAAACGTTAGGATTAACTCCAAACATAGCCATACTCAACCTTGCAAATGCCCGCCAAACAGCCAAATACTAAAACTCCCATGACAGCTTGTGACTGGCCAATTGAGCAACTACCTGGAATAACTGAGGTAGAACAAGCCAAACTGCAAAACTGTGGCATTATTACCACAAAACAGCTAATTCAACAAGGAAAAACTGCTGAAACTAGGGTAAATTTAGCCAATAAATTACAAGTTAATCTGCAATATGTAAATAAATGGATCGCCTTAGCCGATTTGGCGCGTATTCCTGGTATAGGAATGAAATATTGTGGTTTATTGCTGCATTCTGGTATTGCTTCTGTAGCCCAACTAGCTCAAACTCCCACCCATAGATTGCACCAACAAATTATGCGCCTACAGGTATCAACAACGCAGCGACGAGACTTGTGTCCAACCATTGATGTAGTACAACAATGGAGTCAACAAGCAAAACAAATCACCTAAAACTCCTTCATCCGCGTTTATCGGCGTTTATCGGCGTTCAATTATTCTTTAGCCAACACACCATTAAGAAAGATATCAGCCAAACCTTCCGCCATTTGCTGCATTTCTTGGGGTGAAGCATCTGGAGCCATTAAGGTATTGTTAGAAAAACCTGCGATCGCAAACATTCCCAAAAATACCTTAGCCACTAATTTAGCATCAGTTTGGCGATAAATGCCTTTATCCATCGCACTTTGAAAGAAAGCTTCGGCGACATCGGTCATTTTACCAATGACTTCTTCTTGAATGCGATCGCGCAAATCTGGATGAAACTGCACCTCCATGAAGCAAACCTTCATCAAATCTACATTTTTATGTAAATTCCACATCCGACGGCGCATCACTTGAGCGATCGCCTTATAACTGCCCATTTCACTCAACTCTGTCAGCAAATCTGTTAGAATATCCACCCAGCCAGTAGTAGCTACTTCCACTAAAATAGATTTTTTATTGGGAAAATAACGAAACAAAGTCCCTTCAGCAACATTTGCTGCTTGGGCTAAATCACGGGTGGTAGTACCATCAAATCCCTTAGAGGCAAATAACTTCTGTGCCGCTTGTAAAATGCGGGTACGTGTTTGTGCTTCTGAAGTTGCAGGTGAATTAAAAACTCGCATAAGAATTATTGTGTGATATTCGGAACGCAGCTTGTATCATTATTGTCTAACGTTCAGGTACAAAAAGCACAGAAAGCTTAATACAAGGTTAACGCCTTGTTTGTTAATTAGCATATTTCTCAGGTAGTGGAACTTTAATTTTATTGTCGCTTATGAATCAGCCCAGTCGTTCAATTTTGGATTGGTCAAATCAAGTAACTATCATATTGCGTCGGCTCGTGACCATTTTGATGGTACTCGTAATTTGCTGGTCGGGGTTACTTCCAGACATGGCTATAGCTCAAACTCAAACGGCAAATCCTCTGCAAAGAATTCGGCAATTTCGTAAAACCCCACCAGAGACAAGTTCAATTCAACCGTATTTAGATCGGGTAATTGACCAATTAACGGAGTTTCGCCTGGATAATGGGTTGAAATTTATCGTCTTAGAACGGCATCAAGCCCCTGTAGTTTCTTTTCTGACTTATGCTGATGTCGGTGGTGTAGATGAGCCAGATGGACAAACTGGTGTCGCCCACTTTCTAGAACACTTAGCATTTAAAGGCACAACACGCATCGGCACAAAAGACTACGAAGCTGAAAAGCTTTTACTCGACCGCTTAGAACAGTTAGATGCCCAAATTAGAAGCGCAAAAGCCAATAATAAACAAGATGATCTGGCTGAATTGCAAACTGAGTTTAAGCAAGTAGAGTCCCAAGCCGATGCGCTGGTTACACAAAACGAACTAGGGCAAATTGTCAACCAAGCAGGAGGTGTGGGTTTAAATGCTACGACTTCCGCCGAAGCAACTAAATACTTTTACAGTTTTCCTGCTAATAAGTTGAAACTGTGGATGTCACTGGAATCAGAGCGATTTTTAGAGCCGGTGGTGCGTCGCGAGTTTTACAAAGAAAAAGATGTCATTCTAGAAGAACGGCGGATGCGGGTAGATAATTCTCCTATCGGGATGATGGTGGAGAATTTTATTGATACTGCTTTCACAGTTCATCCCTACAAACGACCTGTGATTGGTTACGAAGAAGATATCCGCAATCTGACACCGGAAAATGTGCAGAACTTTTTTGACGCTCACTATGTACCCAGTAATTTAACCATTGCTGTGGTTGGAGATGTTGACCCGGTAGAAGTGAAAAGACTAGCAAAAATTTATTTTGGCCGCTATCGAGACCAACCACAAGCAAAGTCCAATATTCCGGCTGAACCACCACAAACACAAACACGAGAATTTACCTTAGAACTAGCCTCTCAGCCTTGGTACTTGGAAGGCTATCACCGCCCATCAGTTACTCATCCCGATGATGCAGTCTATGAAATTATTAGCGGTTTATTAAGTAATGGCCGCACATCACGTTTGTATAAGTCTTTGGTAGAACAGCAGCGTTTAGCATTAAATGCTCAGGGTTTTAGTGGCTTTCCTGGGGATAAATACGCAAATTTAATGTTATTTTACGCTCTTACTGCTCCGGATCACACTGTGGATGAGGTAGCAGTAGCTTTGCGACAAGAAATTGACAAATTAAAAGTTGAACCTGTGGCGGCGGCTGACTTGCAACGGGTAAAAACCCAAGCACGGGCGAGTTTGTTACGTAGCCTGAATTCCAATATGGGGATGGCGCAGCAGTTATTGGAAGCAGAGGTGAAAACTGGTTCTTGGCGGAATTTGTTTAAGCAGTTAGATAACATTTCGGCGGTGACAACTGCGGATATTCAACGAGTAGCTAAGGCGACTTTTACACCAGAGAATCGCACAATTGGCAAGTTGTTGTCGAAACAAGGATAAGAGATGAACCGCACAGACATAGAGGACAGGTTGAGTAAGAGGCAGATGGGATTAAGAATGTTCAACTTTAAATTGACGGTGGGTAAAAGTAAGTGGCTATTTTATAGTTTGATTCTGGCTGTTGCTTGTTTATTGATTAGTTTTAACTTTTCTTTGGCAGCGACAGCAGCAGCGAAACATTACACTGAGTTGGAACTCGCACCTTTACCTGAGATTAAGTTACCGAAAAATGAGCGCTTTGTCCTCAAAAACGGTTTGGTTGTCTATTTGATGGAGGATCACGATTTACCGTTGGTGAATGGTACGGCGATGATTCGGACAGGCGATCGCCTCGAACCAGCTGATAAAGTGGGACTAGCTGGTTTTACTGGTGCGGTGATGCGGACTGGGGGAACTCAGAAGCATACGGCGGATCAGATCAATCAGATGTTGGAACAACGCGCCGCTAGTGTGGAAACTGGTATTGGTGAAGCCTCCGGTAGTGCTGGTTTTGAGTCTCTTACCGAAGATTTAGAAACGGTGTTTGATTTGTTTGCTGAAGTACTAAGAGAGCCTGTATTTGACCAAAAACAGTTAGATTTAGCAAAAACTCAGGCTAGGGGTGGTATAGCCCGTCGTAACGATGATCCAGATGATATTGCTAGCCGAGAATTTCAGAAGTTAATTTATGGCAAAGATAGCCCCTATGCTCGCATCACTGAGTATGCAACGCTGGATAATATTTCTCGTGAGGATTTAGTCAAGTTTTACCAGCAATATTTTCATCCCAATAATATGATTTTGGGAATTGTGGGGGATTTTGAACCGCAAAAAATGCGATCGCTCATTCAAGCTAAGTTTGGCGATTGGAAACGTTCCCCCCAAATGACTCAACCCCAGTTATCAGAAGTAAAGCCAGCTAATACAGGTGGTGTATTTTTCGTCGATCAACCACAACTAACTCAGAGTAGTGTATTGATGGGGCATATCGGCGGTAAATTTAACAGTCCTGATTATGCCGCCCTAGATGTCTTGAATGGGGTATTAAATGGATTTGGTGGACGCTTATTAAACGAAGTGCGATCGCGCCAAGGATTAGCTTACTCTGTATATGGCTACTGGAGTCCTCGCTTCGACTATCCAGGAATGTTTATTGCCGGCGGACAAACGCGATCGGATGCTACAGTGCAGTTTGTTCAAGCCTTACAGACTGAAATCAAGCGTATCCAAGCCCAACCTGTTACCCCCCAGGAACTAGCTTTTGCCAAAGAGTCCACCCTCAACTCCTTTGTATTCAACTTTCAAAACCCGGCTCAAACCTTATCAAGATTGATGCGATACGAATATTACGGCTATCCGGCTGATTTCTTATTTCGCTATCAAAAAGCAGTAGCCGCCACCACCGAGGCTGATGTGCAACGGGTAGCACGAGAATACCTCAAACCAGAACAACTGGTGACTCTAGTTGTGGGGAATCAGACCGCCATTCAACCGCCATTAACACAGCTAGCTGCATCGGTAACGCCCATAGATGTGACAATTCCCAGTTCACAAACACAGGCGCAGAATTAAAACTTACTGAGAGACGCGATGTATCGCGTCTCTATGCGTAGGTAAAAAACCCAATATAAAAAACTGTTAATACTAGAAAAATGTTACTTTTAAAGACACAATTACTTGAGTATTGTCCAGGAAATCATCAAAATATATTGACTTTTTTCAATCAAATTGCAAAATATAAAGCATGGGTTATAATTTTGCAGCACAATCCTTTTCCAGGTCTTACTAAGTTGCACTGTAACTATTTAAGGAGTAAATTACATGGCCAGGATAGAAATCTATAATTTGTACCCTAGTAATGACCAAAAGCTTTTTAATGAAATCACAGAAGAGGAAATGAAGACTGTAGAAGGAAGTGAAGGAAACACAGTCATAGCAGGCATCAACGAGATAAATGATCCCTCTTTAGCACATACATTAGATCAAAATCTTGATAATCTTCTTGTTCACCTGAGAACCCAAATGGGTGTAGTAATTGTTGGTGCTAGGACTCAATTTAATCAAGGATTCAATTCTTTTTAATTAATTTTTATAGTTACAAGAATCATCTATTTTTGGTTGATTTTATTGATATATAGACAATTTTCTATATAAATTCATCTTGATAAAAATTTCTATCGTCTGTGAGGCTCAGATCCCTGACTTCTTCAAGAAGTCGGGGATATTTATTTATGAATAAATTAAATATGATTCCTATATTACAGCGACTATTAAATCTACATTTTGTATGTTGCAATTATTCAAAAAAGTATTATTATCAACTAAAACATATAATTCATCAAGGATAATTTATGTTTTCACAAAGACAAAATTCTTGAATATATGTCTTTTTTAGGATGAGTTTAGCCTTGACTTTCTAGTTTTCAATCAATAAAAATGACAGTATCAGTTAAGCAAACACAGCTTGATTGCTTACCGATTTCATTTACCAGCGACAAATGCTTGAGGAGCTAATATGGCAAACATCAAACTAACCAAACTAGCCGAAGTATTTGTTACGGTTTATGCCATTGGTCATGTTACCGAGTTAGCCAAGTCATTCAGCCACGGATACTAATGGCTTCAGGTAACTAGTAAGCTATCAAGCTCTTGCGGATTAAAGCTAATAAGTAATCTATGTGATTAACATGGACTTTCTTAATTATTAATAATCCCTGAGAGCCAACCAGCTTAAACAATTTTCTGTAAACTTGCTTAATTGCGACAAGACAAGACTGTTAGGAGTAAATCATGGCTAATATTACACTTTCCGAACTACACGCTGCTGGTTCTGAATTATTCAATGATTCTGAAAGTTTCTTGAATGAATTCAGCGATGTAGACTCCATTTCCGGTGGAAACGTTGGTTACGCTGGAGGAGTCAGCAACCCCGCAACATTAATGAAGCTAGCTGAGGCATTTGTGACTGTATATGCTATTGGTCACGTGACCGTGTTAGCTAAATCATTCAGCGCAACCGGCATTTAATAGTTCTGGATCACTACAGAGCTTGATGGTTTTCCAGGGATTGAAGGTAAAAAGCTATCTATGTGAATAACATGAGCTTTTGTTATTACCAATTATCCCTGTGGTCTAGCTAAATCTAAGCAATTTTCAGTTCATTACAACAAGTCTTTTAGGAGAAAATCATGGCAAATATTACACTGTCCGAACTACACGCTGCTGGTTCTGAATTGTTTCAAGATTCTGAAAGTTTTCTGAATGAATTCAGCGATGTAGATTCCATCTCCGGTGGTCAAATGGGCTACGGTGGTGGAATAGGCGCTCAAGTTGCAGTCAGCGATCCTAAGACACTGACTAAGCTCGCTGGGGCATTTGTGACTGTATATGCCATTGGTCATGTAACTGTGTTAGCCAAGTCATTTAGTGGCATTTAATGACTTCGGGTAACTGCTGAAATTGATGGCTCTTTAGAAATTAAAGGTAAAAACTAATTTATGTGATTACCAATAATTTCTAAGAGCCGACTAGACACCATCTTGATCTTCACTGAAACTAACAAGTCTCCACAAGTTCACAAGTTCACAAGTCTTTTAGGAGTACATCATGGCTAATATCACTCTTTCTGAATTACAC